>JAWOHC010000096.1:0-25875 GCA_046496275.1 Gillisia sp. | reverse complement strand
AAAGTTAAGGTAAAGGTTGTCCCCCGGTTAACCCTGCTTTTCACCTTTATAGTTCCACCCAGGCTTGTCATTTGTTTCTGAACCAAGAATAATCCAATTCCCTTACTGTCTATATGATTATGGAATTTTTGATGCAAACCAAAAATCTTATTCTTTACATTCTTCATTTCAAAACCAATTCCGTTATCGCTAAAAATAAGCTGTGTGGAATTCTCGAATTTTCTGGAAGTAATAGTAATAACAGGATAAGTATCCGGATTGGAATATTTTATAGAGTTTGAAATCAGGTTGAGAAAGATACTTTGCAGATAAGCCGAATTAAATTTCACTTCCTCTGTTTCAGAAAAATCGATTTCCAAAGTAGCTTTAGAATTGCTGATCAGGGTTTTTATTGAATCCAGTGTAATTTGAAGGATATCAGGTAAAAAAACCTTTTCTATTTTCACGTTTATTTTTTCTTCCTGGCTTAAATTATCAACATATTCATTCAGGGTGCTTTTTAGCTTTAAGGAGGATCTTTTAAGCATATCGATGTATTCGAGGGTTTCCGGATCTTCAATTTTTGATAGATCTAACAGCCCGAACAGGGATATCATATTATTAACCGGAGCCCTCAAATCGTGCGATATTGTATAGGTGAATTGTTTGAGTTGCTCATTTACACTGGTAAGGTTGGTAAGTAATAAATTCCGTTCTTCCTCCAGATTTTTAAAATGGGTAACATTTTTGGCGATGGCATAAATTAATCTCTGGGAAGGTTCTGAAACTGAAGTCCAGGAGAGCCACACAATTTCTCCCGATTTGGTTACATACCTGTTTTCGAAATTTAAAAGAGGTTTATCTTTATTGATACTATCCCTGAGTTTGGCAGTAATTCCTTTGTCTTCGTGGTAAATAAAATCGCTAACGTGCCCGGCTTTAATCTCTTCTATTGAGTAACCCAGTAAATCTGAAAAAGCTGGATTTGCTTTTTTGATATAACCGTCATAACTCGCAATGCATAAAATGTCTGCGGTTAACTCAAAAAAATGATCAAGATCAAAGTGTGGCTCAGATTGTAGGTTCGAAGCTTTTATATTCTTCATGCTGTAGGTTTGGGGAACTAAATGGTTGAAGTTATATAATTAAAGATTATATCAAGGCTAAAAATACTTATTTTTATATCCAATTAAATTCATTTTGAATAAATAATTGGGAGAAAATTCTTATCGGAAATTTCGCCCCTTTTTAAGGAATGCCGAACAAGCTTTGGGTAAATCAGACTTATTTTCCATTTTCAACAGAATAATTCCTGATTTCTTCCAGAATATCCTGAACATTTTTTTCGGTCTTGAAAAGTTTGTCCTTGCATATTTTTAAAAGTTCAGAAGCACGTTTTATTTTGGTGTCCAGGTCATCGATGCTAATTTCAGCATTTTCCATTTCTGAAACAATCTCCTGGAGCTCCTTATGAGCATCGGTATAGTTAATTTCTTCTGTCATTTTTAGTTGTTTTTATCAATTTCTTCGATTCGGCTGGATAAGTTTCCTTTATATAATTGGGTTTCCAGCAGAAGATCCTTTTGAATTTCTTTGGAATCCCGAATCACCTTACCATTCTGGCGCGTAATGCTAAACCCCCTTTTCAGAATGTTAAGCGGGGACAGCATTCCAATTTTTTCTTGGGTAAAACTTAAATTTGCTGCAGCTTCATTCAGGGTATTTTTAGCATTGGATAAAATGGAACGTTTAGCCTGATCCAGCATGTTTTTTTGGTCATTTATCAATCGCTGACTCCGGTTGTCAAGCAAAGCTGCCAGTTGGCTGAGGTTTGCTCTTGAGGTATTCATGGCACTACCCGTAAGCGAACTAAATAGCCTTGCTGTATCCTTTAAATTGTTTTTCTCATTCTTAAACATTCGGTTCACTTCATTCTGAATCTTTTGTTCGGCATCTTTC
Source organism: Gillisia sp. (assembly GCA_046496275.1). GTDB lineage: Bacteria > Bacteroidota > Bacteroidia > Flavobacteriales > Flavobacteriaceae > Gillisia. The sequence goes on along the minus strand of JAWOHC010000096.1, from coordinate 23,937 downwards.
ACCGGAACAGCAAAATCGTTGAATTTTTGCAGCAGGAATTCCGCTATTTTAGTTGGAGTGATAAAACTTTGATAGCTCACCAGTTCGCTTACGGTTTCATTTGCGGAATGTCCAATTCCGGTAAGGATTGGGATAGGAAAAGTGGCGATTTTTTCTGCCAGTAAATAATTGTCAAAACTGCTTAAACCAATTTCCCCGCCGCCGCCACGAATTATTGCGACCGCATCAAATATTTCCGAATGTTTCTTAATTCGTTCCAGCTGCTGGCTAATGGAACTCACCGCCCGTTCTCCCTGTAAAATAGCTGGAAATAGCAGGAAATGAAATTTATAGCCCAAGGGATTACTTTGTATGATATCCATAAAATCCCCATAACCTTTACTGGTCTCCACAGAAATGATCGCGATGGTTTTTGGTAAGCTGGAAAGAAATGTGTTTTTATTGGCATTAAAAATCCCGGCTTCCTTCAGCTTTGCAATGGTATAGGCTTTCTCCCTGGCAAGTTCTCCCAGGGTATATTCAGGATCTATATCTACTATGTTTAAGGCAAGTCCGTGCAGTGGGTGAAAGGAAACAGTTCCCTGAACAACCACCGTTATATTGTCTTTAAGTTCCTCTTTCAGTACAGCTTTGAACTTGGCATTGATCATTTCAAAATTGCCACCCCATATATTTCCCCGAAGTTCCGCGATCACTTTCCCATCCTTTTTTTCTACCAGGCTAGGGTAACAGTGGCCGCTTTTGGGGTAATAATTAAGCCTTACGATCTCAGCCTTTATCCACACAGTCTTATTGCAATATGTATTGATTACATTTTGAATGGATGTAGTTAAATTGAATAAGGAATAAACTTTTTTTTCAGGCATTGGGACACCTTTAAATTAGGTTAGGCTAAAGTAATCAAAAACCGCGTGGCAGGCCCACAAGGGATGTCCTGAATTATGAGGAGGAGAATAATTTTAAAAATTCAAGGCAATCCCGCCTGAGTTATTCGGGCAGGCCTTGGGGAACCAAACCCTCCATGTGGGATTAAAATTTCCCGTATACCGGCAGGATAAAGTTGCCATTTAAAAACTTTTTCGGATCTATTTGGCTTTGCAATAGAACTCCGGCCATAGTAGCTTCAAGCAGGAATTGAGCTGCCTGCAGCAAAGGTGCAGCGGTTGTGGTTTGAATGGCCCGCAATCTGTATTTCCCTATTTTTTGAGGGAGTATGCGTTTAGCGATTTCCCGCCGTCGTAAAATTCCTGCTGCATCTTTTCCTTCCACCGCGGCATATAAAACAATTTGATCGTCTTCGCAATGTGGGACAACAACTTGCATTTTTTCTTGTAATACTGAAATTTTATCCGAATTTTCAATCCCGGAAATCTGGTTTTCCACCCAGGAATAATGGCCAGGATACCTTAGGGTTTTGTAATCCAGGGAACGAACTTTTCCGGCCAGGGCATCAGGAAGATCTGCAGCGCCACCGGAAGTAAGATCCTCTTCATAGGTTATTCCATCTATAATAATAGCGGCTCTTTCCGACAATGCCGGCAATTCTGTTTTTTTAAAATCCCTCAGTGCTAAAGCGGTTTTTACATATTCTGTAGCCACTCCCACAGGGCTCCAGGTAAAACCATAATAATGTGGGGCAACTACGTGTCGTGTAAGTGCACCAACTTTAAATTCCAGTTTATCTACGGTATCAATTTTAAAATCCTCGCAGAATTGTTTAAAAAGCCCATTCGCAAGGATATTGATATAGCCGGGTGCCAGTCCGGATTGAAGAACGAACCCTGTTTTGCTGTTCTGTGCCATTTCGATTATTTCATCGGTTTCTGCTACATATTCGGTTAGGTTGGCGTAATGCAATTGAAACGCTATTGCAAGACTGGCGATTTTTGGAGCCATACTTCCCGGAAGGCAGTCCAGGATGATGTCTCCCTTGCTTAGGATCGTTTTCATTTCTTCGGAAATTCCTTCTTCCTGAAGGTGAAAGGCTTCAACAGAGCATTTTTTTTCTGTACCCTCCTCAATCCAAAGGGCCAGTTCTTGCGCTTTTGAAAGCGTTCGGTTTCCAATAAACAGGGAAGGAGAAACTTTGCTCATTTCCATAAGCATAAGCCCTGCTGCTTCGGCTATGCCGCCGGCTCCGGCAATTATGATGTTATAATGTTTGTTCATAAAAGGAAGTTAGTGCTTTATTTTTGGATTTGAACTGACGGAATACCGATCAAATAAAAAACGAAGACAAAAATAGCAACCTCATTAGGGTATTCAGGATTAATAATACCGGATTTCCCTACTTGCATTTGGCCGAAAAGCGATTTAAATTATTGTACGAAAATTAAATTCAGCAGAAGGAATGGTAATAAAGTTACATTAAACAACTTTTAGGGTTTTAAAAAGGCCGGATGTTTCTTTGAGGCCATCCCTTATTTTCAGTTTATCCATAACAGCTTTTAATTTTCGGTAGATAACCGGTTGGTATTTGATGTGAAATTTCCATTTCCATCTCACGGTATTAACGCAAAAACAATTGTTATGAAAACACTGAATTTCTTTATCGAAAACTACAAGAGCGCTACAGAGGGTTTTAATTTTTTAGGGAAAGTTTTTGTGCTACTAGTCCTCGCATTTATTTTTATTGCCGTTTTATTTGCAATTTTCGGCGTGCTACTGGATTTTTTCCGTTGAGGCACTCTTTCCGATTAAAATTAAACAGCTGAAAAAGCTTTCCTGAAAATGATAATCAGGGAGGTGGGACTGAAATTTCCTTAAAAAAATTTAAAATAAAAAACCTCCGGGCAAGCCTACAAGGTATGTCCCGATTTATAGTGAGAAAAATATATTTAATCATAACAGGCAAGCCCGCCAGAATGATTTGGGCAGGCCCTGGGGAACCTACCCATCCGTCAGACGGGGTAAACCCTCCATGCGGATTAAATATTCAGCATATATATAAGGATCTGGTGTTGCCCAGGCCTTTTAACTTTCCTACTTTTAGTGTCATTCTGTATTAATTGAAGACGCATGAAAGATCTTAAGGGCAAAACGGTTTTGATCACCGGAGGAGGTTCGGGCATAGGAAAACTTATGGGGAAGCTGGTTCTGGAAAAAGGAAGCAACCTGATAATTTTTGATATCAATGCTGAAAATCTTAAAACAACAATCTCTGAATATTCAAAACTGGGCCAAATATTCGGTTATCAGGTGGATGTTTCAAATCCTGAAGAGGTAGCAAAAACAGCTGCTCTTGTTAAAAAAGAACAGCATGAAGTGGATGTTTTGATCAATAATGCAGGCATCGTGGTGGGAAAATATTTTCACGAACATACTATTCCGGACATAGAGCGAACCATCAATATCAATACGATTGCTGCCATGTATGTAACCCGGGAATTTTTACCGCAAATGATGAGGCGTAATTCGGGACACATATGCAATATTGCTTCTTCTGCAGGCTTGATTTCCAATCCAAAAATGTCCGTGTATGCAGCAAGCAAATGGGCGCTTATTGGATGGTCTGATAGCCTTAGGCTGGAGATGAAACAATTGGAAAAAAATATACACATTACCACCGTCAATCCATATTATATCAACACCGGAATGTTTTCTGGAGTGCGATCTTTGGTCCCGGTTTTAAAGCCGGAAAAAGTCGCCAAACAGGTGATACGTGCAATTGAGCGAAACCGAATTTTTTTAACAATGCCCTGGAGTATGAGATTTGTTAGGTTAAGTCAGGGATTATTTCCCATATGGTTTTTTGATTGGTTTGTAGGGAAAGTTCTTGGGATGTACAAAACAATGGATCATTTTGAAGGCAGAAAGGAATAATGTTCAAACACGACAGATGGTTTGTTTTCACAGAGTAGGCAGGAAGCTAATTCTAAAAATAACAAGTAAATGACAGAAATTTCGAGTGCGAAAATAGAAAATATTCATAAAGCCCAGAAAGCATTTCAGGCATCCCACCAAACCAAAAGTTTGGATTTCAGGATTGAGATGCTCAAAAAATTAAAGTCGGCGGTTGTTCAATACGAAGATCGGATTTTAGAAGCACTCTGGAAAGATCTTCACAAATCCGGGGAAGAAGCGTACCTCACTGAAATTAGTATTCTTAATCAGGAAATAGATTTTCACATAAAGAATTTAAAAAAGTGGGTTGAACCCCAAAAAGTGTCTAATCCGGTACATCTCTTTCCGTCGACCGGCAAGATTTATTATGAACCCTTGGGAGTTGTGCTTATTATAGCCCCCTGGAACTATCCTTTTCAACTGGTGATGAACCCACTTGTAGGTGCAATAGCAGCAGGATGTTGCGCCATTTTGAAACCTTCAGAATCCACGGGACATATAGCAGCGGTCATGGATGAAATGATAGGAGCAACCTTCGATGAAAATTATATAGCATTGATTCAGGGAGATCAAAGGGTAGGGGAGCATCTTTTAAAACTGCGCTTTGATAAAATCTTTTTTACAGGAAGCACACAAGTTGGAAAAATTGTGATGAAAGCTGCGGCTGAAAACCTTACCCCTGTTATTCTTGAGCTTGGAGGTAAGAGCCCGGGAATTGTAGATGAGAATGCAGATATAGATTTGGCGGCAAAACGTATTGCCTGGGGAAAAACCATCAATGCCGGGCAAACCTGTATAGCTCCGGATTATCTGCTGGTTCATCATTCCGTGAAGGAGGAATTACTTAAAAAAATCCCGGTTTATATCGAAGAGATGTACGGAAAAGATATTCAGAAAAGTGAATTTTATGCCCGGATCGTACATGAAAAAGCTTTTGATGGTTTGGTGGATTTGTTGGATAAAAGCAAAGGAAATATACTGTACAGCGGCACTTTTAACCGGGAAGAATTGTTTCTTCATCCCACAATTGTGGATGAGATCTCACCCGGAACGGATTCCCTGATGCAACAGGAGCTATTTGGCCCAATATTACCGGTGATCACGTTCACAAATATAACGGAGGCGATTTCTTTTATAAATTCCGGGGAAAAACCACTTGCGCTTTATTATTTCGGGAAAAATAAACAGGCAGAGGAGGTTATAAGAAAAACCAGTTCCGGAGGAGTTTGTATTAACGACACCCTAATGCATGTAGCCAACCATCATCTGCCTTTTGGTGGAGTTGGAAATTCTGGTTTTGGTACTTATCATGGAAAAGATAGTTTTCTCGCATTCAGCCATAAAAGAGCGGTTTTAAACTCGCCTACCTGGATGGATATACCATTTAAATATGCCCCTTTCAAATATTTTGAATTTATAAAGAAGTTTTTGTAAATGCTTATTACGGGTGATGAATTCAATAGTTTGAGCCTGATTTAGAATAAAACGGGTCGTTTTCTTAAGATTATTTTTCCTTATCCTTAAAATGGATGTATTGAACTCCAAAGGAAAGAAGTAATAGCAGTAAAAACACAGAACCGGAAATAAAGAAATAGGAATATAAGTTTGAAAAAGACTCAGAAAAACTCAGGCAAATAAGGGTCATGACATAGCAAAATGCGAATAAGAAGAATAAAACGTATCGCAGAAGAGTCAATGATTTAGGCATAAATTCAAAAATGTTATTAATTCGGTAATGTCCGGTAAAGAATCAAGATCGTTCCGGCTTTGGCGTACCTTTTAGAATCAAGAATCAAAAACCTAGACTTAATTTTAATAAACTGATAAACATTTAGTCCGGTGAAAATTAACGCTTTTTTATTAATTATGATTATTGAACATTAAAATACAAAGCTAAGATAATTTTAAGATGAATTTTTTAATCGATCCGCGCTTCCTGGGTTAATTGCAATTACAAATAAGAATATGCCTGAAAATAAATAGGTCCATACCTTAATTCCCGTTTTTGCTCCCAATTAGGTAAATGCCCGCTAAAATCTTCCCTTTAAAAAACCTTGTGACCTTGTTGAGGGGAAATTGACGTAGGAATATCAAATAAAGGGATGCTGAGTAATAAATTAACAATTTAATAAACATTAAAAATTCATTTTTGATGTTTATGCCATCTTATAAGGATTAGTATGTTACATTTAGCTTTCTTAACCAAATAGGAGACTTGCTTGATTTTATAGCACAATGGAGAAATTAATTGACCTTATTGAAGAGGGGGACCCCAGTAAAATACTTTCTGAAGAGGACCTGTTTCCCAAATTCAATGAATTGGTGAAATATGGTTTGGTGGTGTTAAAGGATGAAAAGGTTTTTCTTACAAAAAAGGGAATTCAGGCAAAAAAGGAAGGAGTCGATTTGTTTATTAAAAAGGAGAAATTCGCCCTAATTCAAGCACAATACCTTCAAAACGCAAAATTTAATAAAGAAAAGAAGGGTTTCTTTAAAAAACTTAAAAGACCCAAACTTATTCAGTGGGGTATTCTTATGGTTTTATTAGCACTGGCTTTCGGTAATAAAATGTTTGATTTAAAAATAAGATATACTTTTAAACGGTGATTTTATACACTACTTCCGCGAATTTAACTCCTTATATATTCTACTCTTAAAAATTAAATTCAAGACAAATCCAGGGCCGTACAGATTAAGCTTTTCTACTATCTTTGCCGGAATTAAAATAAAATGAGTTTTACACTGCTTTCTTCCCCACTACAGGGATTTACAGATTTTAGGTTTCGCAATGCCTTTCATCATTACTTTGGAGGGATAGACACCTTCTATGCGCCGTACATTCGTTTGGATGGAAAACTTGTTGTTAAAGCCTCTTACCAACGTGATCTCTTGCCGGAAAATAATACCACCCCGGAGTTGATCCCGCAGGTCATTACCAACGATGCAGAAGAATTTTTGTTTGTCGCAAAATATGTTCAGCAGTTTGGTTATAATGAGCTTAATTGGAATTTGGGTTGTCCATATCCTATGGTTACAAAGCGCGGGATGGGATCCGGATTAATTTGTAATCCCGAAAAAATTGATCATATCCTGGACAGGGTTCATTCAGAAACCGATATTGTGGTGTCTATGAAAATGCGAATGGGCTATGAAAACAGTGAAGAGATTCTTGATGCATTCCCAATTCTGGACAAATATCCGCTTAAAAATATTGCCATTCACGCCCGGATTGGAAAACAGCTTTATAAGGGGGGAGTAGATCTGGATGCTTTTCAACGCTGTATAGATCATACCAAACATACGCTGTATTACAATGGGGATATTACTACGGTAACCGGATTTCAAAGTATGCAGGAGCGTTTTCCTGGTATTGATCACTGGATGATTGGAAGAGGCCTTATTGCCGATCCTTTTTTGCCCGGCATGATAAAAACCAATACCACCCAATATCCCAAAAACAGATGGGAATTATTCAGGGAATTTCATGATACCATATACGAACAGTACGATGCAGCTTTATCCGGACCAACTCCTATTAAAATGAAAATGCAGGGCTTTTGGGATTATTTTTCCAATTCCTTTTCCAATCCGCAAAAAACTTTTAAGAAAATCAAAAAGGCCAATAATCCTGTTGCGTATAAACAGGCCGTACGGGAAATATTTAACAGCGAACAATAAACTACCTTTGTAAACCTTTAATCTTTCGGTTAGGGTGGTTCCTGAATTTAAGCTTCAATTTTGAAAAATATGTTACTCCTTACTCCACCTTTTACCCAATTAAATACTCCGTATCCTGCAACGGCTTATCTAAAAGGCTTTTTGAAGACCAGGGATATAGATGCCTTTCAAATGGATTTGGGTATTGAAGTTATTCTGGAGCTTTTTTCTAAAAAAACCTTCACGAAATTGTTTGATATCGCTTTTGAAACGGATGCGATTGTTTCAGAGAATTGTGAGCGAATATATGCGCTAAGGGAACACTACCTAAAACCTCTGGATGAAGTTATCCGGTTTTTACAGGGCAAAAATTCCACTTTTGCCAGACAAATTTGTACCGATGATTTTTTACCCCGCGCTTCCCGGTTTGATCAACTGGATGATATGGACTGGGCTTTTGGTTCCATGGGAATGCAGGATAAAGCCAAACATATTGCCACGCTTTATCTGGAAGATCTGTCCGATTTTATAATTGAATGTATAGACGATAATTTTGGCTTTAGCCGTTATGCGGAGCGTTTGGGGCAAAGCGCAAATTCCTTTGATGAAATCTATGATCAATTAGAAATGCCCACCACTTTTATAGATGACATTACTTTAAAAATACTGGATGTAAGGATAAAATTGGAAAAACCAAAATTGGTTTGTGTTTCAGTGCCTTTTCCGGGGAATTTATACAGCGCTTTTCGCTGTGCCCAATATATAAAAGCCAACTTTCCCGAAATAAAGATTGCGATGGGCGGTGGATTTCCCAATACGGAACTCCGCTCGGTTTCAGATATCCGGGTTTTTGAATTCTTTGATTTCATAACGCTCGATGACGGGGAGTTACCCATAGAATTATTACACTCAAATGTGCAGGATCCAACTCCGGAAAATCCAGATCACAGGCAGTTCAAAAGGACTTTTTTAATGGAGAACGGGGAAGTAACCTATAACAATACTTCAGCCAGAGCAGATTATAAGCAGGCTGCGGTTGGCACTCCGGATTATTCCAATTTGTTCCTCAAGGATTATATTTCGGTTATAGAAATTGCCAATCCTATGCACAGCCTATGGAGTGATGGCCGTTGGAATAAACTCACTATGGCCCATGGCTGTTATTGGGGTAAATGTACCTTTTGTGATATTTCCCTGGATTATATAAAAATATACCAGCCCGTAGCTGCAAAATTACTGGTGGACCGCATGGAGCAATTGATCGCACAAACCGGAGAGACCGGATTTCATTTTGTGGATGAAGCAGCACCTCCCGCGCTCATGAAAGCGATGGCGCTTGAAATAATCAAGCGAAAAATAACGGTTACCTGGTGGGCCAACATTCGCTTCGAAAAAAACTTTACCCGCGATCTTTGTATGTTGCTGAAAGCTTCAGGATGTATCGCGATTTCCGGCGGACTGGAGGTAGCATCAGACCGACTTCTGAAATTGATAGAAAAAGGGGTTACGGTAGCGCAGGTTGCACAGGTTACCCGAAATTTGACCGAAGCCAATATTATGGTGCATTCCTATTTGATGTATGGGTACCCCACACAAACGGTTCAGGAAACTGTGGATAGTTTGGAAATGGTACGTCAACTTTTTGAAATGGGCATTTTGCAATCCGGTTTCTGGCATCAGTTTGCCCTAACGGCACATAGTCCCATAGGTTTAAATCCTTCAGAATATGGCATCACGCCGCATTACAATGAAATTACATTTGCAAATAACGATGTGGATTTCAAGGATAAAACGGGAATTGATCACTCCAAATTCAGCTTCGGATTAAAAAAATCGCTCTTTAATTTCATGCACGGAATTGGATTTGATATGCCGCTTCAGGATTGGTTTGATTTTAAAATTCCGAAGACAAGTGTTAAAGCCGATTTAATTCAGGACTTTTTGAAAGTGGAAACTAACTTTAACATCCAGCCTTCAGCAAAGATTATTTGGTTGGGCGGAATGCCCTTGATTACTGAACAGGTTAAAACAAAAAGAGGTATTACAAGGCAGCAGTTAATTCTCACGTTCCACGATATAACAGAAACTTTCAATATCACTATGGAAAAAGAGGAAGGGGAGTGGCTATTAAAGGTCCTGGAGCAGTTAATGCCTGATAAGGAAAAACATCTTACTTTCTCCCAATTAAAATCTGATTTTGATGCGCATTTTGAGGATTTCGAACTTTTCTGGTTCTCCAAGCCTATTAAAGTCTTAAAAGAGCATGGACTTCTGGTGCTTTAATATTTTCTGAAATAATTTTTTGTACACCCGGTAAGATGCCTAAAAGCCATAATTAAACTAAAAATGTCACGTCGAGCGAAGTCGAGACGTTTTTGTTTGACCCTTCGACAGAGCCTGTCTTGAGCTAGTCGAAAGGCTCAGGGAGACTCCTTCGACAGAGCCTGTCTTAAGCTAGTCGAAAGGCTCATGGAAACAAAAACTATTTTTAGGTGTTTAATCTTCAGTTTCAGCTAATTCCAAAAACCGTCAGAATACTTTTACTCTCACTAAAATTTATTTCCAAGGATCTAACTGTTTGTTAGATAATCCTTAAGGGAAAATTTCCGGTTTAATTTTTTAAGATTTTGTATTTCATCGGGTTGCTGGGTATTATGGCTAAAAAATTAAAATATCATATTTTAAATCAGGATTTTTAATAATCTTTAATTTAGGAATTTTTAAAAAACACCTAAATTATGATTATTAACATCAAAGTTTAATTTATGAAGAAATCAATCTTGCTGTTTTTGATTCTTGGGATGAGTCTTCCGGGTTTTGCCCAGGATAGGCAGAATCAAAAAAGTGAAACAGCCAAATTTGGCGTTCCTGTGGAGTATTATACTTTGGACAACGGCCTTAAAGTCATTCTTTCACAGGATAAAACTGCGCCAACTGTTATTGTCGCCGTGTATTACAATATTGGTTTTAGGATAGAACCTAAGGACAGGACCGGTTTTGCTCACCTCTTTGAGCATATGATGTTTCAGGGTTCAGAAAACCTTGGAAAGATGGAATTCATCAAACTCGTTCAGGAAAATGGAGGAGTTTTAAATGGTTCCACCCGTTTTGATTTTACAAACTATTTCGAAATTGTTCCTTCAAATAAACTGGAAACCATGTTGTGGGCAGAGGCAGACCGCATGAAAGGTTTGAATATTACCCAGGAAAATCTTACAAATCAACAAGGGGTGGTGAAAAACGAAGTAAAAGTTAATGTATTAAACCAGCCGTACGGAGGTTTCCCGTGGCTGGATATGCCACAATATGCCAATACCAATTGGTATAATTCGCATAATTTTTACGGGGATCTGGAAGATTTGGATGCCGCCACGCTTGAAGATGTGGAAAGTTTTTTCCAGACCTATTATTCTCCAAACAATGCGGCCCTTGCAATTGTAGGGGATTTTGAGGAGGCCGAGGCTAAAAAATGGATACTGCAGTATTTTGAGGATATTCCCTCTGTAAGCCTTCCGCCCAAACCAGACATTTCAGAACCAAGACAAGAAAAGGAAAAGGTTTTTGTGAAAAATGATTCCCTGGCGAATAAACCTGCCATAGCAATTGCGTATCACATGCCGGAGCGAAATTCTCCTGCATATTTTGCAATGGGTTTGCTTAACCAAATCCTTATACAGGGCGACAATGCTTTGCTTCAAAGGAAATTGGTAGATGAACTTGGATATACGTCCAAGGTTAGTGGGGGAATTAATTATTTAGGGAATATGTTTAACTATAATGGCCCTATGCAGATAATGTTCGATTTTACCTACGACAACGAAACTTCCAAAGAGCAGGTTGTTAATGCAGTAGATGAAGTTCTGGCAAAGTTAAGAGAAGGGGTTAATCAGGAAATGATGGATAATGCAATGGTTAAAATGCGGTCTCAGTTATATGATGAACTGGGAGGCACTTTTGGCCTTGGCCGGGCAGATTTATTGGCAACGTTTGCTCTTTTTGATGATAAGCCTTCAAGGATAAATACCCTGGAGGACGAATTTAAAAAGGTAACCCCGGAGCTCATGAACAAAACTGTAACCGAATATTTTCGGGATACCAACCGTACTATTTTAACTGTAAATCCACTTTTGGCCATTAACGAAAAAACGAACTGATGAAACATCCATGATAATAAACTTTCTCACACAGGGGGATGTTTATATGGATGTTACATATGACCTTTAAAATAAAATAAACATATGAAATGAGCATAACGGAAACGCGATACAAACACCGATGATGTTATGCGAATTACATATGACCTCTAAAAATCAATAAATTAAACATATGAAAACTTCAATATATCTATTATTTGTAGCCTTATTCATTGTTTTACCGGGTAAGGCCCAGGACAAGGAAACTCCGCCACAAGGAGGTGAACCTAAAGATTTTAAACTTCCTGAGAAAGAAGTTGTCAATTATGATAATGGTCTCACACTCGTGATGGTTCCTTACGGTAGTATTCCAAAAGCAACCATAAATATTACATTAAAAACAGGTAATATAAATGAAACAAAAGAGGAAATATGGCTTGCAGATCTTTTGGCAAATTTAATGAAAGAAGGAACCATAGCAGATTACTCTGTGAAGGATAGCCTCGCCGGAATGGGAGGGAACCTAAATATTGGAGCCGGAAATCATACCATTTCTTTAAATACCAGTGTACTATCTGAGTTTGCGCCGCAAGCATTAAAAATCCTCAGCGATGTACTTGTGGAACCTAAATTACCGCAGAGTGAGCTGGACCGACTAAAAAGGGATATGAACCGCAATATCACTGTGGCATTATCCACCCCAGGAGCGCAGGCAAGAAAGGACTTTTTTGCGGAGATTTATCCCAATCATCCCTATGGAAGGCTTTATCCAACTATAGAGCAGGTAAATTCATATGATCTTAGTAATGTGAAATCTTTTTACGACAAGAATTTTGGGGCTCGAAGAGCAACGGTCTATGTAGTGGGAAAATTTGATGCTGAAGAAGTAAAAGCTGCCGTGGAAAAAAAGCTAAGCAACTGGAGAGCAGGTGCAGATGTAGATTATCCGGTAGCCCAGCCGAAATCTGAAGCCATAGTAAAAATAATCGACAGACCTGGGGCGCCTCAATCCACCATTTATTATGGTTTGCCTGTGGTAGGTCCTTCCAGTGAAGATTATATTCCCCTGGACGTAATGAATTCCTTATTGGGCGGTTCTTTTGGATCCAGGATCACCAGCAATATTCGTGAAGATAAAGGATATACATACTCGCCCAACAGTGCCCTCGTAGCTAATTTTAAAACAGGTTTGTGGTTTCAAAGTGCAGATGTTACAACAGAACACACCGGTGCTTCCATAGCTGAGATCAATAAGGAAATTGTTCGTTTACAAAATGAAGCTCCCGGTAAGGAGGAACTCCAAGGAATTAAGAACTATGAATCCGGGATATATGTCCTGCAAAATTCTACTCCCGGAGGAATCATTGGGCAATTAAATTTCCTTGATATCCACAATCTGCCAGAATCTTTTCTGGTAGATCAGGTAAAATATATCAATGCGGTAACTCCTGAACAAGTTCAGGAAATGGCAAAAAAATATATTCAGCCAGAGAAGATGACACTTATTGTGGTTGGGGATAAGGAAAAGATAATGGAGCAGGTCAAAGAAACAGTAAAAAAACCTGTAAAAATAAAACAGTAATTTCTGTAGAAATTTTTATGAATGAGCCTGACTTTTGAGTCGGGCTCTATTTTTTAGTTAATCTAAAATTTTCCAGCCTTCAAAAAATTTAATAAGGCTATGTTTTCCTATCCAGCCAATATAATGTATTGTTCACTTACAATCCATAAATATATAATTCTAATACAATATAATTAATTATTATATTGTACGATAATTAGATAAACCAGAAAATATGCGATTTGCGATTAGCTATGTTAGTACTGCAAGCAGGGACCTCCCAAAAGAGGAAATCGTGAAAATTCTGGAAGAAACTCAAATCAGAAATAATAAACATGGCGTAAACGGTTTGCTTATTTATTCCGACGGCAATTTTTTTGAGGTGTTAGAAGGTGCGGAAATTATGATCAAGGATCTTTTTAAGATCATTAGGGAAGATACCAGGCATAAAAATATTTTAACAATCTTTGAAAAAGAAGTGGATAAACCATTTTTTGATGATAAGGATGCAAATTTTATAGCTGAAAACACTAATTACCGCCCAATGGACGTGAGAAATTTTTTATACTATATAAAAGATCTTGACGAGGGCACGCAAAAAACAGTGATAAATATTCTTAAGGCTATCGGGGCAAACAGTTGATTTCTTTGAAGTCGGGGTGGAATAATGCGTGATCCTGCACGATCAAAATTCCATATACTATTTAACTCTTTTAATATAGATAGTAGATAAGAACACCCACCAATCCTCCAATAAATAGAACATGAAACAGCGCAAAGAGGCTTTTAAAAAAAAGTATATCACGGCTTGAGGAAAATTGGGGGATCAATTTGCTTGTTCCCGAATATTTTTTAAAAGCTTTCATCTCTTGGTTATAATTGGTTGCACTGGGAGAATACAAGTTTAAGTCCAAAGTTTTTTATGAATTATTCCAATGGGGTAAACAAGCGGTAAAACACCCAATAAATTAACAACTATTGGTGATTATAGGGCAGTCAAATTTTCCTTCAAAAAACTTATAATGAAGTATTTGTGTCTAATTTTAGTGATTTTTTAATCTCTAATTTCCTATAAATTTTTAGCATCGATTTAACAATAAAAAAGCCTTGAAATTTTTAATGTGAGGTAATATCTTTTACCGGATCTGGTATTTTCCCTAGGGATCTTTCTGCTTTTAACATACCTCTTGAGCTTGCAGTGCGAGGTAATTGATTAAATATGGCTTTGTTCTGAGGGGGTTTATTTTTAATTTAGCGCATTAAAGGACTGTCATTTAAAGATCAGGAATATTAATAAAGGTATTATAGTTTACATTTACCAGACGTTCTGTGAAAAACAACAAAAAATGATTCATTTTTAATCCTGCTTTTAACCGAAATCCTACCTTAAACCCGGCACTAATTTTAGCAAAGAATATGCAACAGAATGCTGTGGGAAGATGGGAATTTGATTTAATATCATTAAGAAATGGAGTTCAAATAAATAAATCACATTGGTTAAATTGATAATTTACTTAATTCAAATTTTTAAAAATGTCACAAGGTAAAAGGATTCTGCTTAATTCCTCTTTAGTGTTTGTAGGAGGATATTTTCTGTTTACAGGTCTGGTAGAAGCAAAGGGGTTTTTGGCACCGTTATTAACTGGGATAATCCTGGCATTGGTTGTTCTTCCCCTTTCCCGGAAAATTGAAAAAATAGGAATGGGAAGAGCTATTACATCTTTTTTGTCCACTTTTTTAATATTTTTATTCTCCCTTGGTTTTATGTGGCTTATATCGTTTCAGGTAAAGAGTTTTATAGATGATTGGCCGGAAATAAAGGAAACTATGAAGCCCAAAGTGGATCAACTAAGATCCTTTGTAATGGAACAAACCCCTTTATCCAAAGAAGATATGGATATTTCGGGAGAGGAGGGGGAGTTCTCTTTGATAGGAGCAGTATCCCAGAAGAGTGAGAAGGCTTTAGGGTTTTTCAGTCAGACCTTCGGCTTTTTTGGAAACTATTTGCTGGTGTTTATATATATCTTTTTCCTGCTTAATTATAGAGAAAAATTTAAAAATTTTATAGTGCTGCTTTTCCCTGATGAAAAGAAAAAGGAGATCCAAAAGGTTGTGAGTAAATCCGGCAGTGTTGTTCAGGGATATTTGGCAGGTACCTTGCTTTTAATGCTTTTTCTTGCAATTGTTTATTCGATTGGACTTGGATTAACTGGAATTGATAATTTTATTCTTGTAAGTATTATAGCAGCCTTCCTAACTCTAATTCCTGTGGTGGGAAATATTATTGGTTTTTCCCTTGCATTGGTTCTGGGCTATCTTACCACTGGGGAAACTTCCGCTTTAATAGGGATTATAATCACATTTAGTGTAGCACAGATGCTCGAGAACTATTTGCTTCAGCCGTTTGTAATTGGGGACAAGGTTGATTTACATCCCTTTTTCGTTATTTTGGCGGTAATATTGGGCGGGGCAACCTGGGGGATTATTGGAATGATTCTGGCTATCCCGATTATGGCTATAATAACCATAATTTCTTTAAACGTACCGGCCTTGTATCCTTTTGGGTTTTTATTCAGTAAAAAAGATCACGATAAAAAATCCTGATTTCAAAATATACCACGTTTTGTTTTACCCGGAAAAGCTATTGTTAGCCTCTGGTTTTCCTTAGGACAACGCTCACCTGCCTAATTGTATTTATGCCAATACACTTTTATCCTCTTTAAATAGAGATTCAACATACCTTGTGGACTTACCCGGAGGTTTTTGATTCGTAAGAATTGTCCATTGCTGGGGCAATTCAAATTTTGGGAAGATATGCAGTTTTGTTTAACAATTATTTTCATCAAAAAAAAGGTTCTTTTTATAATTTGTAGAGGATATAAACCATCCACTTTTAATTATTACTATTATGAAAAATGAAGGAAAGAACAAGCCCGCTTCTAAAAAACAAGAAGACATGGCAAAAAACACTTCAAATCCCGAAGGGAAAACATTAACTACCAATCAGGGTGTAAAGGTCAATGATACCAATAATTCGTTAAAGGCTGGGGAACGTGGCGCCAGTTTATTAGAAGATTTTATCCTTAGGGAAAAGATAACCCATTTTGATCATGAACGCATCCCGGAGCGAATTGTTCACGCCCGCGGAAGTGGAGCCCATGGTTTTTTTGAACTTTATGAAAGTCAGGAAGCCATTACAAAAGCAGGAATTTTTAACGACGTTTCAAGAAAAACCCCCGTTTTTGTTAGATTTTCTACGGTGGCAGGTTCTAAAGGTTCTGCAGATTTAGCAAGGGATGTACGCGGATTTTCAACGAAATTTTATACAGAGGAAGGTATATTTGATTTGGTAGGTAACAACATGCCAATTTTCTTTATACAAGATGCTATTAAATTCCCAGATCTTGTCCATTCTGTTAAACCGGAACCGGATAGGGAAATTCCTCAGGCTGCATCGGCACATGATACATTTTATGATTTTGTTTCTCATACCACTGAAACTCTGCACAATCAAATATGGGTAATGAGCGACCGGGGTATTCCACGAAGTTTTAGAATGATGGAAGGCTTTGGGATCCATACCTTCCGGTTGATCAACAAAGAAGGGGTTTCAAACTTTGTAAAATTCCACTGGAAGCCAAAATTAGGTGTGAAATCTATAACCTGGGATGAAGCGGTAAAAATCCACGGAGCCGATGCCGATTTTCATAGAAGAGACCTATGGGATGCTATTGAGTCGGGACATTTTCCGGAATGGGAATTAGGATTTCAGATAGTTCCGGAAGAGGATGAACATAAATTTGACTTTGACCTTCTGGACCCAACCAAATTGATCCCTGAAGAAATGGTTCCGGTAACAATTGTTGGCAAAATGACTTTAAACCGCAATCCCGATAATTTCTTTGCAGAAACAGAACAGGTTGCTTTTCATCCCGGTCACATTGTTCCTGGAATAGATTTTACAAACGATCCTTTATTGCAGGGGCGTTTATTCTCCTATACAGATACACAACTCTCGAGATTGGGAAGCCCTAATTTTCATGAAATTCCAATAAACAGGCCGGTAAATGAGGTGAACAACAATCAGCGGGACGCTCAAATGAGAATGACTGTGAATAAAGGAAAAACCGCTTATTTTCCCAATTCCATAGGAGGTGGTTGCCCGCATCTTGCCAAAATGGCTGAGGGTGGATTTACCAGTTATGAGGAGAGGATCGATGGCAAAAAGGTCAGGGACCGGAGTGAAAGCTTCAGTGATCATTTTTCTCAGCCTGCACTATTCTATCGTAGCTTAACCAAGACGGAACAAAATCACGTTGCAGAAGCTTATTCTTTTGAGCTAGGAAAATGTACCTATGACCATATTAAGGAGCGTATGCTTTGGTTGATCAACCAAATAGATGAAAGTCTGGCTAAAACCGTTTCAAAAAATCTTGGATTGGACATCCCCAAGAAAATCGATGAACCCATTAATCAGGCAATAGGTGCCGATGCGGATATCAAAAAACATCAGCCGGGCAAAAAGAAAATGTACCTGGATAAGTCTCCTGCACTAAGCCAGACCCATTTAAAATCTGATAGTATAGCCACCAGAAAGATCGCAGTACTTGTAAGTGATGGTTTTAAGGAAAGTGACTACAATAAAATGAAAAAAGCCCTTGAGGATAAGGGTGCCATGGTTCAAATAATTGCTCCTCATGGAGGTGAAGTGAAATGCGATAAAGGAGATAAACATCCGGTGACGCATTCTTTGATGACCACCGAGAGCGTTCTTTTTGACGCAATTTATATTCCCGGAGGTAAAAAGAGCGTGGAAGCCCTAAAAAATGAAGCCAAGGTTAAAAAATTCATCAATGAAGCCTTAAAACACTGTAAGGCAATTGCAGCCGATTCTGAAGGAGAGGATTTGCTTGATGTCACTTATGCTTTGGACTTTAAGGATGATGAAGCTATTTGTATTAATAAAAATGCTTCGGTATTCGTTAATGCTATTGCACAACACAGGAACTGGAAGCGGGAAGAAGCTGCAAAGGCTATTCCTGTTTAAAAATAGTTTCTGAATAATCTCATTTTTAAACCGTTGTACCAGAGGTATGGCGGTTTTTTTTACTTTTTTATAATGAGAAAGGTATATTCATTTTGCTGGGTAGGAGATGAGTTAGCTACAAGGGAATTTATATGATTTATAAAAACAGATCTGGCTTTTATAAATTATACAATAATTAAATTTCTGGAAAAGTTGAGGTTATAACTAATGGTTTATCGGTTTGTTTAGTCTTGGTTCTTGTTTCTAACAGTTACGCTAAAGGTAACGATCTTGATCATATTCCGGACATTACTGGTTTTTTTTCATTAT
Organism: Gillisia sp.; assembly: GCA_046496275.1. Lineage (GTDB taxonomy): Bacteria > Bacteroidota > Bacteroidia > Flavobacteriales > Flavobacteriaceae > Gillisia. The sequence continues at coordinate 5,387 of JAWOHC010000096.1, read as the reverse complement.
TCAAGTTTTATGTCTTTCACTTCCAAACCTGTTCCCTCATTTTCAGCTAAAAAGGAATTATAGAAATTTTCTGCAGCCATTTGATGGGGTAGTAATACCCGGTATGGTCCCATTTCGTTTAAAGCATTATAGTCTTTTTCATGAATTGCGGTAAGGTATATTCTACCTTTATACCCTGTCCTTTCAAGTGTTTTAATAAGGTGCATAGAATGATCAATATCTGAAACGGTACTTATCACATTTTTGACATTTCGAAATGGAATGCGTTCCAGGAGTTCAGGATCCTCAATGTCCCCATATACAATATTTGAGTTTTCTTTTTGAAAATTCCTTACTACCGTAGGGTCAAAATCTACGCCCAGGAACTTTACATTGGTATGATCCTCCAATAATTTAGCGAGTCCTCCTCCAAATCTTCCTAACCCAAAAATTACAAGTTCATATTGATTTGTGTTCAAAGATTGCATTTCGATTTCCTTATTTGGATGTTTTTTTTCAAAAACACTCAGGGCCGGGGCAATAACCTTATAGATTTGGTGCGAGTAAAGAATAAGGTAGGTAGACAGTCCGATGGTAATTAAGCCTACCAGGGTAATCAAGGCAAGAATTTCATCATTGATATGGCCAATACTAAGTCCTAACCCGGCAAAAATTAGTGAGAATTCGCTTATTTGGGCAACGGTTAAACCTGCCAGAAAAGCCGTTCTCTTTCGATATCCCATAACCCCCATGATAATCAAAACAATGATGGGATTCCCTATTAATACAAAGCCTGAAAACAGCAGGGCAGGAGCAATCTGGCTCCCTATGATGGATAGATCCAGGTTTGCTCCAAGATTTACGAAAAAGAATATGAGCATAAAATCCCTTAGACTTATAAGCCGGCCACTTATAACCTCTTTAAATTGTGAGGATGCCAGACTAACCCCGGCGAGAAAGGCACCAACCTCTCCGCTAAAACCCATTAATTCTCCGGCTGATGCGAGTGCAACAGCCCAGGCAATGGCAAACAGGATCAACATTTCCTGGGATTTTGCAAGAAAAAAACTCAGTCCGGGAATGATCCATTTCATGGCTATAAGGGCAATGCCAAAGAGAATTCCACCGGCCAACAAGGTCTTACCAATATTATACGTAAGGGAAGCATCTGGGTTCTGGCCAAGGGCAGAGAGTACGACCATCACCAGGATTACCACAATGTCCTGAACAATTAGAAATCCAATGGCAATTTGGCCGTGTAAAGAATCGATCTCTTTTTTGTCGCTAAGTAATTTTATGATAATAATGGTACTGGAAAATGTAAGTGCAACGGCAATATAGAAACTATGCAAATTCGAAAATCCCAGGCCTATGGCGAAAAAATATCCTATTAAGGAGGTGAAAAAAACCTGGCCCAACCCGGTCATCAACGCAATCTTTCCCACAGATTTTATGATGCGTAGATCAAGGTTTAATCCTACTATAAATAATAAAATGGCTATCCCTATCTCTGCAAGCAGGTGAATATATTCTGTAGATTGTACGATATCCAGTACAGAAGGCCCCACAAGTATGCCAAGAGCTATAAACATTACAATAAGTGGTTGTCTCAGGAATTGCCCCAGGGCTCCCAAAACAGCCGCCAGAAAAAGAATGAGCGCTATCTCAAAAAAAGGATTTTCCAAAAGTAGCGAAGACCATTGCATTATGGGAGTATTATTAATGGTACCGCACCGTGATAAATGAGATCATTTACTACAAATTTTCTAAAAACCTGGTCATTAAGGCTGCGGGTTCCCTTTTGTAACACAAGAAAAGTTTTAGTATCCCCTGGCATAAAATCCTTTATTTCTTCAAAGGCATTTTTTCCGGAAAAGATTTTATAATTTGTATTTGGAACCTTCAATTTATAAGCTTCACTAAGCTGCTTAATGTGTTTTATCGTATCATTTTCATCATCATCCGGGGTTACTACCGAGATAAATTCCAGTTCCTTTACACTTCCTTCCAGCGTTCTCAAAAGATGATCCAGTCCCGATTTATTTAAAGGATACCTGTAATTTATTCCGATGATTAATTTTTCCGGTTTTAAATCTTCTGTTTTTAACGGAACTGCGATGATAACAAGGTTTAAATCGTCAATTATTTTTGAAATGGTACTTCCTAAAAAGATTTTTTTTAAGATTCCGGTTCCTTTTAGGCCGGCAAGCACTAAATCGTCGGAATCCCTACTTCCAATTTCAGGCAAGAGTAAAATGAGCGGTTTTTGTGTAACCAGGTATTTTATATTTTTTTGTGGAGAAATTGTTTCCTTTGCAAGGTTCTTCAGTTTTTTAAGCGCTTCACCTTTTTCAATATCAATGATCTCTTTTCGGCTGTTATCATCGGAAAGAGCAGGGACTAATCCGGGTATCTGGTGGATCAATAAAATATCGGATTTTGTAATATCGGCCAGATTATCTGTGAATTTCAGCAGATTTTCAGAATAAGAAGAAAAGTCGATTAAAGTAATTATTCTTTTTTTCATTTTATCAAGGTTTATTCCTCCCGGAGAAGAGTGGTTGGTTGATTTTTTAAGACCCGAACTATACTAAAATTACGATTTTTTCAAATAACTACTCTCAAAAAAGGTCAGTACCCCAGTATATAAATGATAGTAGAATTCTTTAAGAGAATCAGTTTTTTGAATCACTCTAAGGTAAGTTCTACTTCCTGTCTATATAATGACAATAGTCATATTGGGTGTTAAATTTATTCGTGTGATTTATTAAATTATTAAGAATAATGACAATAAGAAGATTGCTTTCGAATAAAGTTAATTTAACGAGTCGTTAGAGACAATGATACCCTTTCTAAATATGGCCTTTAAATGGCTTTGAGACTTATCTCAAACTATTCAATACCCTTGGATCACCAAGGGTTTCCTGCCTTACAAGTTTGTTGATGCGGATAGAGATATAATCTAATTCCTTGTTTACCTTTCCGTAGCATTTATAAATCCCTTTGCTCCTAAGGGGATATTTTTCTGCAATAGCTGAAAATTGCACGGTATCAAAAATATTCGCTTCCGAATCAAAAAAGGTCCCAAAATACATATACTTCCCATTGGAAGTACCAGTTTTTTTAGCTGTTATCAGGTCCCCATAAATTATTACTTCGCGACCTACATACTTGCTTAAATCTTTTGCCTTTACCCCATCTTCCATAGTATGTCTAAGCAGTTTGAAATGGGAACAAAGCGGGAATCCTAATAGCTCCATTTGATCGAAGGCTTCTATAAGGTCTGAAAATTCAAATTCGGGTAATTCAAAATCTTTATGCGGCGTATTAAAAAGCCGTTCCTGCCGGGTGGAGGCTTTGGAGGCATTTAGTTTAAAATGAGCTTTCCATAATAAATGGTGTTTATCAAATCCCGTGAATCGAAAGGCGTTTATCTTCAGCAAAATACTTAGCTGTTCAATAGAAATATGCACCCGGTCTATAAAATCATCAAAAGAGGTAAATTGTCCAAAAAACTGCCGGTTTTCCAGGATTTGTTTTACCGTTTGAGTTTCCAGTTCCTTGATATAGCCTAAACCCAGGTAAATATCTTTCCCATAAATAGAGGTGGGATGATCACTTTTATTAATACAAGGTGCGTGCAGGCTGCCCCCGCATTTTCTAATTTCCTGAATATAGGTTTCTACATTATAAAATCCGCCGCCATTATTAAGCGCAGCTACCATGAACTCAAGGGGAAAATACTTTTTTAAATATAAACTCTGATAACTCTCAATGGCATAAGATGCTGAATGTCCTTTGGGAAACGCATACCCGGCAAAAGAGGAAATTTGCTCCCAAACTTCACTGATGAGCTCTTCGGAATAGCCTTTTTTCCTGCAGTTACTTCTGAATTTAGCCTGAATCAATTCCATTTGCCCTTTTGAAGTTTTCTTCCCGCTCATTCCCCTGCGTAAGACATCGGCATCCTCAAAACTCAGCCCTGCAAATTTATGTGCTACTTTCATCACGTCTTCCTGGTAAACCATAATCCCGTAAGTGTCTTCCATAATTTCCAGCATAACAGGATGGCCTTGTTTTCGTCGTTCAGGATCACGATGGCGTTTTATGTACTCTTCTTTCATTCCCCCGCTGGAAATACCGGGCCTTATAATTGAGCTTGCCGCTACCAGGTTCAAATAATTATCTGTTTGTAGTTTGGTAAGGAGGCCACGCATAGCCGGGGATTCCACATAAAAAACCCCCATGCAATCCCCGGTTTTTAAAAGATTATTGATCTGGGGATCTTCCTTGAAAACAGCGATGTTTTCAATAGGTTCTATATAGGCATCGGGCTGATTTTCCTTTATAATTTCTATGGCGTCGGTAATTTTTGAAAGACCGCGCTGGGCAAGGATATCGAATTTATGGATCCCAACTTCCTCTGCGATATTCATATCAATCTGTATAGTTTCAAATCCCTTTGGGGGTAAAAAAGTTGCAGCGTACTTATAAACGCTATCGTTAAGGATCAAAATCCCGCCCGAATGCACGCTTAAGTAATTAGGGAATCCTTCAATTAAGGCGCTATATCTTAAAACAAGTTTCTCCATTTTATCCAACTGGTCAGGATGGAAAAATCCTGCCGAAAGCCTGTCGATGTTCTCTTTTGGCAATCCAAAAACCTTTCCCAGTTCCCGTGCTACGGCGCGTCGCTTAAAGGTGACATAAGTTCCCATAAGCGCGGTGTTTTTATAGGTGCTAAAAATATGGGCAGTCACCTCATTTCGGTCTTTCCAGGAAAAATCGATATCAAAATCGGGAGGGGAGCTACGGCTTTCGTTGATAAAACGTTCAAAATATAAATCCAGTTCAATGGGGTCTACATTGGTAATGCCCAGGATGTAGGCAACTATAGAATTGGCCCCACTCCCTCGACCAATAAAGGGGAAATTTTTAAATCTTGCATAGGTTACAATATCGTAATTGATTAAAAAGTAAGAGACAAACCCAAGTTTTATAATGGCATTAAGCTCCTTATCTATCCGCTCAAAAACTTTTTTATTTGCATTGGGATAGCGTTTTTCAAGCTTTTCCTCACATAATTTTTTTAGCCGAAGGATATCCGCTTCAGCGGTTTCTCCTGCTACCAGTAGATTTCGGTTTTGGGTTTTTCCGAAGCTAAAACTCACTTCGCATTCACGTATCAACTTTTTTGTATTTTCCAAAATATGCGGATACTCTTCAAACGCTTCAGCAATCACTTCAGGCGGCATCATTTGATCGGAAATAATCCCCTGTTCACTTATTGGCAGTTTACTTAACAGGGTATTGTTATCTATGGCCCTTAAAAGCCGGTGCGCATTATAATCGCGTTTATCCCTAAAAGTGACTGTTTGTAATAAAACCAGTTTATCCTTAAAGTTCAG
>JAWOHC010000056.1:0-4461 GCA_046496275.1 Gillisia sp. | reverse complement strand
GTCCTTAAATATTCTGGTAGACACTATTTTTGTTGGAAACTGGATTGGTTCTATCGCAATTGCCGCGATCAATGTAGTTTTGCCGGTTTCCTTTTTTATAGCGGCATTGGGAATGGCCATAGGAATTGGAGGATCTTCTATAATTTCCCGGGCACTGGGATCCAACAAAGATGAAAAAGCGCTAAAAACCTTCGGGAATCAAATTAGTCTTACCCTTATTTTATCTGTTTTACTTGTTGTCCTGGGGCTAAGCTTTGTCAATTTCCTCATTCCGGCATTTGGGGGAAAAGGGGATATTTTTGAACCTGCCAAAATCTATTATACCGTTGTGTTATATGGAGTGCCTTTTCTTGCACTTTGTATGATGGGGAATAACGTGATACGGGCAGAAGGCAAGCCTAAATTTGCGATGATCGCCATGATCATTCCATCGGTTGGGAATCTTGTTCTGGATTATATACTTATCAAGGTATTTGATATGGGTATGTTGGGTGCAGCCTGGGCCACCACCGCTTCCTATTTGCTTTGTTTTGGATACATCGTATGGTATTTCCTTTCAAAAAATTCAGAATTAAAGATCAAATGGTCTCATTTCTTATTTGACTGGTCCATTTTAAAGGAAACCTCTTCCCTGGGATTTGTAACCCTGGCAAGGCAGGCAGTTGTTAGCATTACCTATTTACTGATGAACAATATTCTTTTTGACCTTGGAGGAGCAGCTTCGGTAACCGTTTATGCCATTATTGGAAGAATGTTGATGTTTGCTCTTTTTCCGGTTCTTGGAGTTACCCAGGGATTTTTGCCAATAGCAGGCTATAACTTTGGAGCGGGAAATTGGGAACGCGTAAGAAAAAGCATCAATACGGCGATTCTTTATGCCAGTATACTGGGAGTTTTGGTATTTGCCGGGATCATGTTTTTCTCTGAAAATATTGTCACGATATTCACCTCAAACCCACAAATTATTGCGGAAACCCCTAACGCAATGCGATGGGTATTTGCGGCCACACCAATTATCGCGCTGCAGTTGATTGGGTCGGCTTATTTTCAGGCCATTGGAAAAGCCGTCCCTGCACTTTTGCTCACCTTATCCCGGCAGGGGTTCTTTTTTATTCCGTTGGTTTTAATTTTGCCGAAGTATTTCGGAGAAATTGGTGTTTGGATCGCATTTCCAATCGCCGATGTACTTTCAACCATAGTTACTGCATACTTCCTGAATAGAGAAATTCGTTTAAAACTGAAACCTTCCGAAGCTTAAAATTATTCTGAATAAGAAATTTTCAAATGTTATCTTTGTTTAAAACCTATGGAGATGGAACCTAATGAGTTCCCCGATACCGGCCAGAATCCCTCAAAAAAATCTACGCTTTGTCTGAATATTACAATTATATAAAATCACTTCATTTAATTTTCGTGATCACCTGGTTTGCCGGGCTTTTTTATATTCCAAGACTTTTTGTCTATCATATTGAAGCCGCTCAAAAACCGGAACCCGAAAAGTCTATTTTAGTACGTCAGTTAAAACTTATGACCAAACGACTGTGGTATATCATTACCTGGCCTTCTGCGATATTGGCCAGTATCTTCGCTTTTTGGTTGCTCTTTATCATGCCATTTTGGATAGAACAGGACTGGATGTTGGTGAAACTTGGCTTTGTGGTTTTATTATATGCATACCATATTAAATGTCATTTGATCTTTCGGGAATTACAAAATGATGTTATAACATGGAGTTCCAATAAAATGCGGATATGGAATGAAGGTTCTACTATTATCCTTTTTTCGGTGGTTTTTTTAGTGATTTTAAGGGATGCACTCAATTGGATCTATGGGGTTATTGGGATCATACTTTTAAGCGTAATTCTTATGATGGGATTTAAGCTTTATAAACGAATTCGCTCACGAAATCCAAAGGCCTAGTATGGTGTGATAATTGATATTTTTAGCCAACCGGTATAAAACCTATGAAGCAATTAAAATTCTCTTTACGACACCGTATTTTCATCTCCATGATCTTATTGGTTTTAGGGGCTTCCATATTGATTGCAGGCGTAACGGTTTTTCAATATAAACACGAATCTGAAGCATATCACAGGGAGCGTTTGGAACGAAAGGAACAGGCGATACGGGAGAATATAAAATTTGTGTTGGGCAATACCACACACATTGTGAACACCGAAAATATGCCCGTTATTCTAAAGGAACGGGATAAAATCTATGAAATGTCCCAGGTTCATGATATGCATCTCAATATTTATGATCTCAGCGGAAAGCTTCTCATAAAATCAAATGAATCATTTTTTAGGGATACCACCAATGTCCAGATAAGCTCTCATATTCTTCAGGAGCTTAAAAGTTCCAGGGATAAAAGGTTTTTGAGAAGATCGGAAGTCAACGGCCAAAAGTTTCAATCCTCGTATTCTTATATCACCGACAATCAGTTTAAACCGCTTGCAATTCTGTATTTGCCTTATTTACAAGATGATAAAATGCTTCGGAAGGATTTGAATGATTTTCTCGTGAAACTTGGCGAGGTGTATTTGTTTATGCTTATTCTGGCAATTTTGCTGTCTTATTTTCTGTCAAAATACATCACGAAATCCCTTAAAATTGTTTCTGAAAAGATCATCCAGACACGGCTAGACAAACGGAATCAAAAAATTCAGATCGATAATGCTTCCGAAGAAATATATACCCTGGTGGCGGCATACAACAGTATGATTGATGAGCTGGAGGAAAGTGCTGTTAAATTGGCCACTGGAGAGCGGGAACAGGCCTGGCGTGAAATGGCAAAACAGGTGGCACACGAGATTAAAAACCCGTTAACCCCAATGAGGTTAACTGTGCAAAGTTTTCAACGAAAGTTTAATCCACAGGATCCCGATATTTATAAAAAAGTAGAGGAATACAGCAATACGCTCATTCACCAAATAGACACGATGAGCGCGATAGCTTCTGCCTTTTCAAATTTTGCGAAAATGCCGGCACAGCAAAATGAGATTCTAAATGTTCCAAAAATTGTAAAACTTGCTTTGGATATTTTTAATGAAGATTACATCATTTTTACTTCAGAAAAAGATGAGATCCTGGCGAAATTTGACAGAACGCAGCTTATCCGGGTGGTTACAAATCTCGTTAAAAATGCTACGCAGGCGCTTCAGGATATCGAAAATCCCAGGATTCTCGTCAATGTGGTAGAGGAAGAGGATATGGTAAGCATTTCGGTTTCCGATAATGGGATTGGGATCTCTGAAGAGAATAAGGAAAAAGTTTTTGAACCTAAATTCACCACAAAAAGCAGTGGGATGGGACTTGGACTGGCCATGGTAAAGAACCTGGTAGAAACCTATAACGGCACTATAACCTTTGCTTCAAAAAGAAATAAAGGCACTATCTTTACTGTACGTTTTCCAAAATAGGGTTTCAAAACCATAGAAAACGTCACTAATCCCTCCTTGAGGGGCCTTTTTAAATAAAAATATAGAAATGGAATTTGAAAATATTTTAACCGAAAACAATGATGGGATTTTACAAATCACCGTGAACCGGCCGTCAAAATTAAACGCTTTAAACAAGGCGACAATTCAGGAACTTCACGATGCATTTTGGGCTGCAGGGGGCGATGAAGACGTAAAAGTTGTCATTCTTACCGGAAGCGGGGAAAAAGCCTTTGTTGCAGGAGCCGATATAAGTGAATTTTCCGGGTATTCTTCGGAAGAAGGAAAAGCATTAGCAGCTGAAGGTCAGAATAAATTATTTGATTATATCGCTAATTTTCCAAAGCCTGTAATAGCAGCAATTAACGGATTTGCACTTGGTGGTGGACTGGAACTTGCTCTTGCGGCACATTTCAGGATTGCCAGTGAAAATGCGAAAATGGGACTTCCCGAGGTTTCCCTTGGCGTAATTCCCGGGTATGGAGGAACACAGCGTTTACCGCAATTGGTTGGCAAAGGACGTGCGATGGAAATGATTATGACTGCCGGAATGATAGATGCAAACCAGGCACTGCAATATAATTTGGTGAATCATGTTACCCCACAGGAAGAATTGCTGGAGTTTGCGGAAAAGCTTGCCGGAAAAATCATGAAAAACTCTTTGGTAGCTATCAAATCGGCGATTAAGGCTGTAAATGCCAATTATGAAGATGGTGTTAATGGTTTTGAAACCGAAATTGAGGAATTTGGAAGGTGTTTTGGAACAGCCGATTTTGAGGAAGGAACCACCGCATTTCTTAACAAACGAAAGGCCGATTTTCCAGGCGAATAATCCTAATTTTGCACAAACAAAAATATGGAATAAATCCTTTAATTAGGAATTATTCCATATTTTTGTTTTATGTCTGAAAGTAATTCATATCTTAAAGGGAGGGGAGCCCAGGAAAATGTTTCAAATAAATTTGATGCCTTCACCCATGAATTCCGTGACGATTTCCTCAATTATTGTGCGATGGAAGAGGAG
>JAWOHC010000042.1:0-8656 GCA_046496275.1 Gillisia sp. | reverse complement strand
TTGCCCTTCAAAATTTTGAATTTGTATGCTCACTCGTGTTTCTGCCGATTCTATTTTTGAAATATCCACTCCACGGGAAATGAGCTCCCTTTTGGTTAGTTTACCTGTAATAACACGTTCTATCTCCTGTAAAATCCCCAGGGAAGGAGATTCCTTTCCGTAAAACATAACAGATTTGGCCATTTCAACATTGGTTTCCTTTTCCGGAATGAATAACAAACCGGAATACTCCTTTTCCAATACCAACAGCTTGGAATCTTCCAGAGAAATTCCCGAAAGCTTTATAAACTGAAGCGTTTCAGAATCCTTAAATTCATTTTCAAATAAATTGCTCTGGTCATTGATGCCAATCGTGTGGATTACACTGGTGTTAAGGCTACTAAGGTAAGCCACCAAAAAAACCATTCCCACAAGAATCAACGGACTTAAGAAAGTCATTACCACAAAGGTTTTATTTCGCACCCTGGCAAGGTATTCCCTGTGAATAATCAGTTTAAGATTACGCATTTTTAGTAACTGTTTTAATAAAGATATCATTTACTGAAGGAATCACTTCCACAAAGTGATTCACCTGTGCCTTAGAGATTAAATATTGCAACAGGTCATTTGCAGATTCCTCCGGTTTTAATTGAATACTAACCTTTAAATCATCGGTAATACTTTTAAAAGTGGCCTTTCCTATTTTAAATTTCGCGTTTAGTTCGTTTAAAAGCAGGTTTTCATCAACCGCTGTTAAGCCAACCTCAAAAGTATTGGATTTATAATTCCGCTTAATATCGTCCACTCTTCCATCCAGCAATTTATTGGATTGGTGGATTAATGCCATATAATCACAAAGTTCTTCCACACTTTCCATACGGTGCGTAGAAAACAGGATCGTAGCACCTTCATCCCTAAGCTGAAGGATCTCATTTTTAATAATATCTGCATTTACGGGATCAAATCCGCTGAAGGGTTCATCAAAAATGAGCAATTTTGGCCTATGGAGTACCGTAATTACAAACTGAACCTTTTGAGCCATTCCCTTGGAAAGTTCCTGAATTTTCTTATCCCACCAACCTGTCATTCCAAGCTTGTTAAACCAGTAGTTTAGTTGTTCCTTAGCTTCGGCCTTGCTTAAACCTTTAAGTCTTGCAAGGTATAAAGCCTGCTCACCAACTTTCATGGATCTGTACAATCCACGCTCTTCGGGTAAATATCCAATTTTCCTAACATCATCAGGATGAAGGGGGCTTCCGTCTAAAATCACCCTGCCACTGTCTGGCATGGTAATTTGATTAATTATCCGGATAAAGGTTGTTTTCCCTGCACCATTAGGCCCTAAAAGCCCAAAAATACTGCCTTTGGGAATTGTGATGGAAACATTATTGAGGGCGGTAAAATCGCCGAATTGTTTCGTAATGTTCTCTGCCACCAGAAGGTTGTCCATAAAATAAAATTATTTCGTAAATATATTGAAATAGGCCTGAAACCGCTTTTTTTTAGTGGTTTTTTATGTTTTTAACCAGTAATGTCCGATAAAGAATCAAGAACCAAGACTTATTTTTAATTAACTGATAAACATTTAGTTCTAATCCCATTTTTTTCAGAACATTATAATAATCAGTATAATTTAAAAAAATTATAAAAGCAAACTCTGTTTTTAAAAATCTCCTTGGAATGCCCACTGGAGGTGTGGTTGAAACTTGAACAAAAATGGTTACAGGACAACAATGAATTTTAACCTAACCCGCTTTTTTAACTTATTTTAGTTAAAAACAAAAACCCATCCTCGAAATAAATCGAGGATGGGAAAAAAAATTGCTATGAAAAAGAAAAATTATCACTAAAGATTTTAGTGATACCCAAATATATAAAAATTATATAACATGGTTCCCTAATTTATGAAAACATATCTTTTACTTTTTCAAAAAATGATTTGTCACCTTTTTCAGGATTCGGAACAAAATTCTCATCGTTTGCCATTCTTTCAAAGAAATCGCGTTGTTCTTTATTCAGGGTTTTTGGTGTCCATACATTTACGTGTACCAAAAGATCTCCTTTGCCATATCCATTCAGGTTGCTAATACCTTTTCCGCGTAAGCGTAATATTTTACCGGATTGCACACCCTCATCAACTTTAATGCGAACTTTTCCGGTAACGGTATCAATTTCCCTGGAAGCTCCAAGAGCGGCTTCTGAATAACTGATATAGAGATCATAATGCAGGTTATCTCCTTCTCTTTGCAGGCTTGGATGTGCTTTCTCTTCGATAGCTACCAGTAAATCTCCGGGAACTCCATTTCCGGGAGCATCATTTCCTTTTCCGGTAACTTTAAGCTGCATTCCGTCTTCTACTCCCGCAGGAATTTTTATCGAAACGGTTTCTTCCTGAACTTTAAGTCCCTGAGCATCGGCATCGGCTGGTTTTTTATCTATAATTTGACCGGCACCTCCACAGGCAGTACAGGGAGAAGCGGTTTGCATTCTTCCTAAAATTGTATTTGTGATCCTTGTAACCTGCCCACTACCATTACAGGTAGTACAGGTTTTATAGGTTGTACCTTCTGCCCTTATCTTTCTTTTGACCTTGATCTTCTTTTCGGTTCCATTGGCAATTTCTTCCAGGGTTAAACTAACCCTGATCCTTAAATTGCTTCCTTTAACCCTGCGTTGACCGCCACCAAATCCGCCGCCAAAACCGGAAAACCCTCCGCCGCCACCGCCAAAGCCGCCGCCAAAGATATCTCCAAACTGACTGAAGATATCATCCATATTCATTCCGCCGCCGCCAAAGCCACCACCCTCAAAGGCCTGATGTCCAAAACGATCATATTTGGCACGCTTCTCTTCATTACCCAGGATTTCATAAGCCTCGGCTGCTTTCTTAAACATCTCTTCAGCGTGGGCATCTCCTTCATTTTTATCAGGGTGAAACTCAATAGCTTTCTTGCGATATGCTTTTTTGATTTCAGCTGCTGTTGCACCTTTGCTTATGCCTAATATTTCGTAATAATCCTGTTTCATTTTTTTGTTTTCTATGTTCTAAGTGTTTTCCCTCAGGCTTATTGCCCAATCACCACTTTAGGAAAGCGAATAATTCTCTCGCCAAGTTTGTAACCACGCTCAACGACATCAACTATCTTGCCTTTAAGTTTTTCGGAAGGCGCAGGTATTTGGGTTATAGCCTCGTGAATATCAGCATCAAAGGTTTCACCCTTTTCCGTATTCATTGCTTCCAAGCCTTTGTTTTTTAAGGTTTCCCTAAATTTATTGTGAATAAGCTCTACCCCTTTCAACAGATTCTTATCCTTGGCCTTATTTATTTCTACAAGCGCTCTGTCAAAATCATCCATTACAGGCAACAACGCAGTCATCACCTCTTGATTGGCTGTTTTAAACAATTCCAGTCTTTCCTTGGAAGTCCGCCTCTTATAATTTTCAAATTCTGCAAACAACCTCAGGAATTTATCCTTCTCTTTATCAAGATCATTTTTCAACTGCTCTGATTCTGAAAGGGTTCCTTCCTCATCCTGATCCTCTACTTCCTCAATAGCATCATCCAGAAGTTCTTCTACCTGATCTTTTATTGAAGGATCCTGATTTAGTTCGCTATTATTTTCGTTAGGGTTATTGTCTTTATTTTTATTCATTTCTTTTCAAAATTTGATTTGATTCACACAGGTCAAAATTGCTGCCAATTCTATAAAAATGTCAAAATGTCACCAAAGAATAATTAATACTTGTTTAAGTATTTTATACGAGCAGATATGGTATTTTCGCAGCTTATTTAAAATTAAAACTTAAATTAAGATGAAAAAGACATTTTTAAACGTTTTTATGATTGCAGGGATTGCAATGGCAACCGTAAGTTGTAAAAATGATACAACTTCAGAAGATGCTAAAGAAGTAGCAACAGCAAATGAAGAAGCTATGGAATATGCTGTAGATACTACTACTTCTGTAATTGAGTGGGAAGGCAACAAACCAACCGGAACTCACACAGGTACCATTCAATTGAAAAACGGAACCTTTAAAGCAAATGACAGTATTATTGAAAGTGGAACTTTTGTTATTTCTATGACTTCAATTAATGTTACAGATCTTGAGGGCGATGAAAAAATCAACCTGGAAAGCCATTTAAAAGGAACTGTAGAAGGAAAAGAGGGAGACTTTTTTAATGTAAACCAATATCCTGAGGCGACTTTTGAAGTAACTGGTGTAAATCAAGTGAATGGACAAACGATGTTACAGGGAAATCTTACCATGAAGGAAGAAACCAAAAACATTGAATTTCCTGTGACCATCAATCAATCTGAAGATTCTATTGAATTAACAAGTGAGCCTTTTACAATTGACCGTACACAATGGAATGTGAATTACGGATCTAAATCTGTATTTGAAGGACTTGGTGATAAATTCATCAGTGATGATATCATTCTTACACTTAATTTGAAAGCGAAAAAAGCTTAATAAATTAAGTCATTTTATAAAAAGAGGCTGCAATAAAATTGCAGCCTCTTTTTATTTTTAGAGAAGATCCTCGAGCGCTTTGGGTAAATTTTTATATTTAAACTCAAATCCTGCATTTTCAATTTTATCTGAACTCACGCGCTGACTAGCCAGTAATACTCTGGACATTTCCCCCAAAGACAACTTTAAAACAACTGCCGGAACATTTGGCAACCATATAGATTTATCTAATCGGCCTGCTATTTCGTCCATCAATTCCTTGTTGGTAACAGGGTTTGGTGCAACGCCATTATAAATTCCCCCAAGCTGATTTTCCAGCACATGAATAAAAATTCCGGCGAGATCTTCTACGTGGATCCATGATTGCCATTGCCTGCCGCTTCCAAAAGCAGTTCCCATATTAAGGGAAACAGGTTCTTTCATTTTTGGCAAGGCTCCTCCTTCTTTTGCTAGCACCAGCCCGATTCTTATTTTGGAAACTTCCATTCCAAGGTCTTTAAACTTATCCGCAGCTTGTTCCCAATAAACCACAACTTCGCCTAAAAAGGAATCATCCACGGTTGTATCCTCCTCAAAATATAATTTCTCATAGGAACTTGCATAAATTCCAATAGCGCTGGCGGAAATGAAATGTGGTATTTTAAAATTTAAATTCTGGATAGACTTGTATAGCAAGGCTGCAGATTCTACCCTGCTTTCTATAATTTCTTTTTTATAACTGCTTGTCCAGCGTTTGGCAACACTTGCGCCTGCCAAATGAATGATGGCATTTACATCTTTAAAACAAGCCTCATCGATTTCTCCCGCTGCCGGATTCCAGAAATATCCCTGGTTTTGCGGCTCGTCTTTAATCTTTTCTCTATTCGTGGTGAGATAATTAACTGCAATTCCCTTTTCCTTGCAAAGTTGAGTGATATGGGACCCAACCAGGCCTGTAGCTCCTGAAATTAATATACGCATATTTTTTTCTTACAAGATAGGCAATCAGGTTAAGGGCAATCTAAATTTTATTACTGATTTAACAGGTGAATATTCTATTTTTTGGTAGCTCTTAACATTTCGCGCTTTCCGGGAGGACCGGGCAATTTTTCCACCAGGAAACCAACTTCCAACATAGCTCTTCGTACGGAACCTTTGGCAGCATAGGTAACCAATATTCCGCCCGGGATAAGGGAATCATACATTTTTTGAAATATTTCCACCGTCCATAACTCGGGTTGAACCCGGGCTCCAAATGCATCAAAATAGATGAGATCATACTGTAATTTATCATCGATCTCGTGGAAAAATTTGTTTTGTTTGGTCAGGGTGAAATTCTCTGAAAGTTTATGCGTTTCTTCCCAGCTTCCTGAATGCAATTTTTTAAAGAATGAACGTCCGTCTATTTCACTTAGTTCTTCAGGAAAATTAAGGTTTGCAACCTCCTCCTCTAAAATGGGATAGGCTTCCACTCCTGTATACTTTACAGAAATACTTTTATTTAGAATTTGCCGCCAGGTAACCAGGGCATTCAATCCGGTTCCAAAGCCTATTTCAAGTATGGAAATTTCAGAAGGATTCCTAAGGGATATCACCTCTAAAAGCCCCATTTTAATAAAAACGTGTTGCGCCTCCTGAATAGCTCCATGTTTAGAATGATAATGCTCATTCAGCTCAGGGAGATAAATAGTACTCGAACCATCGGCGGTCTCAATAATTTCTCTTTTCAATTATTCGGTTTTTTTAATAAGTACGCCATCTGCAAGAAACGACAAGGTACGTTTAGGCATAGTGATTTCGGCTATTTCAGCTTCCGATTTCCCATTGTCTTCTGCATAATGCCGCTGCTCTTCCACAGAAACTTCAGCTACATAAGCCTTACCCTGGATCACAACTTCTTTTTCCTGAATATCCATCGGAACAAAAAATCCATAGTCCTTAAACTTCACCATAACATTTTCTTCTTCCGGAAGGTCCAACTCCATCCAGCAGCCTTTACTTTTGCATACTGAATTCACTTTACTTTCAAAACTCAACTGGAGTGTATCTCCGGGTTTTAAATTTTTATACTGCTCCATCATTTCTTCAGAAGAAAGGGCGTTTTGATAAGAAATTTGCTCCCCAAAGGAGGCATACGCCATTTCCTGTTCATTCTCAGAGGAAGCCTCCTCCTTGTTTTCATCCTTACAAGAGCTAAACAACACTATACTGATTAAAGCAAAAAGCCAAATGTTTTTCATAAGTAGATATTTATTGTTTTTAATTGGTCCTATGTAATGCGCATATCTTCATTGGTGATTGTATCGAGTTTCCGTTACGCTCATTTCATAATTATTTCATTTTTAAGGTTAAAATCTAATAACCTGTCAAATTTACCAAAAGTTTCGATTTTGATTCTATTAATATTTCGGTAAATTTGCTAATCTAAAATTGACCTAATGAAAAACGACACTACTACCAGCATCGATATTGTAAAAGCCCCCGGTTCTAAAATAAAATCTGTAGACTTTGAAAATCTAACCTTCGGCCACATTTTTACAGATCATATGATGGTTTGTGATTATGAGAACGGCGAATGGCAACAACCAAAAATAAGACCTTACGGACCTATTGAACTTGAACCTTCGGCTAAAGTGTTTCATTATGGACAGGCCGTCTTTGAAGGCATGAAAGCCTTTAGGGATGATTCTGATAAGATATGGATGTTTCGTCCGGAGGAAAATTTCAACCGGATCAATAAATCCTCTAAAAGAATGGCCATACCGGAATTTCCCAAAGAACATTTTTTCAAAGGTTTGGAGGCTTTGCTAAACATTGACAAAGACTGGATTAAAAAAGGCTTTGGAAATTCATTATACATACGACCATTTGTAATCGCTACAGAACCCGGAGTTTCTGCATCTCCAGGGAAAAACTATAAATTCATGATCATTTGTTCTCCTGCGCAATCCTATTATACAGGGGAAGTGAGGGTGAAATTCTCTGAAGAATTTAGCCGTGCTGCCGATGGCGGTGTAGGTTTTGCGAAAGCTGCCGGAAATTACGGAGCCCAGTTCTATCCTACCAATCTCGCAAATGAAGAAGGTTTCCAACAAATTATCTGGACCGATGCAAATTCTCATGAATTCCTGGAGGAAGCAGGAACCATGAATATCTTTTTCAGGGTAAATGACACTTTGTTAACCGCGCCTATAAGCGACAGAATCCTGGATGGAATTACCCGAAAAAGTCTAATCGCCATGGCAGAAGTTTATAACATCCCGGTGGAAGTTAGACAAATCTCTGTGAAAGAAATCGTGCAAGCTGCAAAAGACGGATCGCTTAAAGAAATCTTTGGCGCCGGAACCGCAGCGGTAATAAATCCTATTAATGGGTTTGGTTACAAAGGCGAAAAATATGAATTACCGAAAATCACCGATTCCTATGCAAGCTTCCTTAAAGACAAACTGATGAAAATACAGTATAACCTGGAAGAAGATACCTTCGGATGGAGATATGAAGTAAAACAATAGATCTGGTTTTTTGATCTTGTAACAATAAAAAAGGCCTCCGAACTGGAGGTCTTTTTTATTGTTATAAATTTCGGGATTACTACTTATGGATCTCTGATTCTATTTATTCAGAATTGAAGTTATATCCGGCGGGAAATAATTTGGCCCTTTAAGGACCTTGCCATCTTCCCTAAAAACAGGCTTTCCATCTTCCCCCAACTTGCTCATATTACTGCGCTGAATTTCCTCGAAAACCTCTTCAATTTTGTGCTGCATCCCATGTTCAATAATAGTTCCGCATAATATGTAAAGCATATCGCCAAGGGCATCTGCAACTTCCGTAAGATCACTATTATTGGCAGCTTCCAGATATTCCTCATTTTCCTCCTTCATAAGGTTAAACCTGAGTAAATTCCTGGCTTCACCCAAATGGGCTTCCGGGCTATTTTTGATTCCCAATCCAAACGCCGAGTGAAATTCGTGCACTGCTGCGATTCTTTTTTGCATAGAATTATTTTTTTTTCTGATTATTATTCCTTGATTTTTCTTCCGAAGTAATTTTCAAATAAACATATTAATTTTAGTAAAACCTGCAAAAAGATTGGACAAAATATTAATCCGAAGTGAAAACTATTTATTTTTTAAATGTTTATTTTTCTTAACCAAAAAAACCTAAATAATTGATTTTCAATTGGATATTAATTTTTAATAATATGTTGCTATTTTTTTTAGTA
>JAWOHC010000033.1:0-7639 GCA_046496275.1 Gillisia sp. | reverse complement strand
CGCAACTTCCTGCCTCAGTCGTCTTCAGATTTTATTTTCGCCATTATCGTGGAAGAAATGGGGTTAATAGGTGGGTTTGGAGTGATGGCTGCATATTTAATGCTGTTATTCAGAATTGTGATTGTGGCGACAAAGGCCAACAGTGTTTTTGGAAAATTGCTGGTGATGGGGGTAGGATTGCCTATTGTTTTTCAGGCGATGGTTAATATGGCCGTGGCCGTAGAATTATTTCCTGTCACGGGACAAACCTTGCCCATGGTAAGCAGCGGGGGAACTTCTATATGGATGACCTGTCTTGCCCTGGGAATTGTGTTGAGTGTAAGCTCAAAAAGAGAAGAGGAAAAACTTTCAGAAGAAAAGGAAAAGGAAGGTGAAAATCCACTGGATATTTTAAGTGAAGCGCTATGAACAGGCAATTGAAAATAATAATTTCAGGAGGCGGTACAGGAGGGCATATCTATCCTGCCATCGCTATTGCGGATGAGATCATGCGAAGGTTTCCAAGTGCAGAAATACTCTTTGTGGGCGCAAAAGGGCGCATGGAAATGGAAAAAGTACCACAGGCGGGTTATAATATCGAAGGATTATGGATTACAGGACTTGAGCGGAAGTTGAGTTTAAAAAACCTGAGTTTTCCCTTTAAGCTGGCAAGCAGCCTTTGGAAATCCAATGAAATAATTAAAAATTTCAATCCGGATGTTGTGATAGGAACAGGTGGATTTGCAAGTGGGCCTTTGTTAAAAGTGGCAAATTCCAAACATATTCCTACACTTATCCAGGAGCAAAATTCGCTTCCGGGTATCACAAACAGGTTGTTGGGAAAAAATGCGACTATAATATGTACCGCTTATGACAATTTGGAGCGGTTTTTTCCCGCAGGTAGGATCAAAAAAACAGGAAATCCGGTAAGACAGGATATTCTTGAAATTTCTGAAAAGAGGAAGGAGGCGCAAAGCTTTTTTAAGCTGAAGGAAACTAAGAAGACAATACTGGTATTAGGTGGAAGTCTTGGCGCCAGAAGAATGAACCAATTAATAGAAGCTTTTCAACCTTTATTTAAAGAGAAAGAAGTGCAGTTAATATGGCAAACAGGTTCCCTATATTATGAGGAGTATAAAAAATTTGATGGGGACCGGGTTCAAACTCATGCTTTTTTAAACAGAATGGATTTGGCTTATGCCGCTGCAGATGTTATTATTTCCAGAGCTGGAGCAGGCAGTGTTTCAGAACTTTGCATAGTTGGGAAACCGGTGCTTTTTATTCCGTCGCCCAATGTAGCTGAAGATCATCAAACAAAAAATGCGATGGCTGTTGCTCACAAAAAAGCCGCCGTGGTTTTAAAGGAAGAGGAACTTGTTGAAAAATTTGAAGACACGATACTTTCCTTGTTGGAATCTGAAATCCTGCAGCAGGAGCTTTCAGAAAATATAAAAAAACTGGCCCTGCCAAATGCAACCAGGGCGATTGTAGATGAAGTTGAAAAATTAGTATAAAACAAACCCCACAGGTTTTTGAAACCCGTGAGGTTTAAAAAATAAATAATAAAAATTTGCCAGATTTAAATCACATACAAAACCTTTATTTTATCGGCATTGGCGGAATAGGAATGAGTGCCCTGGCGCGATATTTCAATGCTGATGGCAAGAATGTGGCCGGATACGATAAAGCTCCGTCTGCCCTTACCAGAAGTCTGGAAGCAGAAGGGATTCAGGTGAATTATGTGGATGATGTAAATGAGATTCCGAAGGAATTTATGGCCAGGGAAAGCGCGCTTATAGTGTATACTCCGGCAATTCCTAAAGATCACAAACAGCATCTCTATTTTCTGGAACATAACTTTGAGATACAAAAACGCGCGGTTGTTCTTGGGATGATCACCAAAGGGATTTTTACCCTTGCGGTGGCCGGAACCCACGGAAAAACTACTACTACTGCTATTTTAGGTCATTTGCTGAAGGAAACCGGTGCTAAGGTAACTGCCTTTTTGGGAGGTATAAGTGAGGATATTCAAAGCAATCTCATCCTGAATGGAAATGAGGTTATGGTGGTAGAGGCCGATGAATTTGACCGCTCTTTTTTGAATTTATCGCCCAATATAGCTGCGATAACATCCATGGATGCCGATCATTTGGATATTTACGGCACTGCAGAAGCATTGACAAAATCCTTTAAGGATTTTGCGGCACTGGTTCAGGAAAATGGTGATTTATTCGTGCAAAGTGAATTGGAGCTTCCAGGAATTACGCTTGGTATAAATGATGATTCAGATTATACCGCCATCAATATAAAAATAAAGGACGGAGCCTATCATTTCGATTTAAAAACTCCAACTGCTATACTAAGAGATTTACAATGCAATCTACCCGGCAAACATAATTTACAGAATGCTATAACAGCCCTTGCGATGGCTATTCACTATGGTTCCCCAACCGGTGAACTCGCTGGGGCTTTATATAGTTTCAAAGGAGTAAAACGCCGGTTTAGCTACAGGATCAAAACAGATAGGTTGGTTTTAATCGATGATTATGCGCACCATCCCACCGAAATTTCCGCAGTACACCAGGCCGTTAGGGAAATGCACCCCGGGAAAAAAGTTTTGGCGGTTTTTCAGCCACATCTATTTAGCCGGACACGTGATTTTGCCGATGATTTTGCTGAAAGTCTGAGTAATTTCAATAAAATAATGCTGCTGGATATTTATCCTGCCCGGGAAATTCCTATTGAAGGAATCACTTCAGAATGGTTGTTGCATAAAATAACCAATCAAGACAAAAAATTGGTTTACAAGGATCAGCTTTCCGAAGAGATAAAAAATGCTGAGTGTGAGATCGTTGTGATGATGGGTGCCGGGGATATTGGAGAAATGGTGATAGAAGTGGAAAAAATGCTGAAGGATGAACGTTAATTATAACTACATAAAGGCAATAATCGTTTTTGGGTTCGTTGTGTTCTTATATGGATTTGCCGAAAAGCGAAATCAAGGTCGGGAATTGTCGCATTTGGAGGTTGAATTCACCCAAACCGACAACCTGTATCTTACTGAAGAAGCGGTTGATAAATTGTTAATACAAAATAATTTAGCAGTTGAAAATGTAGGTAAAGAAACTTTAGATTTGAATAGGGTAGAAGCCATATTGAATAATCATGCGATGATTGAAAATGCCGAGGTGTATTTAACCCTGAATGGGACGTTAAAGACAAGGATCAGTCAGCGGCAACCAATTGGCAGAGTTCTCGGGAATCCAGTCTTTTACATAGACAGGCTTGGTGAGAAAATGCCGCTTTCTCCAAACTATTCAGCAAGAGTACCTGTTATAAAGGGCGTATCTGAAGACGATTTTGAGGAAGTGTATCCTTTGATAAAATATATAAATGCCGATGCGTTTTTGACGGAACATGTCACCGGGATTACCAGGTTGACCGGCGGAGTTTATAAAATGGAGGTTAGGAAAATGGATTTTGACCTCTTTTTTGGAAAAATAGAACGGATAGAAAATAAATTCAACAATTTTAAAGCTTTTTATAAAAAGGCACATAAAGACGATATATTAAGCACTTACAAAATGGTGGATCTGCAATTTGGAAATCAGGTTGTTTGCACTAAAAAATAAGGTATGGAAGAGAACGACATTGCAGTAGGGCTGGATATAGGAACCACTAAGATAGTGGCCATGATTGGTCGTAAGAACGAATATGGGAAAGTGGAGATCATTGGGATTGGAAAATCCAAAAGTATGGGAGTGCACCGCGGTGTGGTAAACAATATTACCCAAACTATCCAATCTATCCAACTCGCAATACAGGAAGCAGAATCTGATTCTGGTTTAAAAATAAAAGAGGTTGTAGTTGGAATAGCCGGACAGCATATACGGAGTTTGCAGCACAGTGATTATGTCACCAGGCCAAATCCGGATGAGGTGATAGATGCAGATGATATTCACACCCTATGCAACCAGGTTCATAAACTGGTAATGCTTCCGGGAGAGGAAATAATACACGTGTTGCCACAGGAATTTAAAGTGGATGGCCAGGCTGAAATAAAGGAACCCATAGGGATGTATGGCGGAAGACTGGAGGCCAACTTTCACGTTGTGGTTGGGCAGGTTTCATCCATAAGAAATATAGGAAGATGTGTAAAGAGCGCCGGTCTTGAGCTCTCTGCGGTAACCCTGGAACCTTTAGCTTCTGCAAATGCAGTTTTAAGTCAGGAAGAAAAAGAAGCCGGTGTTGCCTTGATTGATATAGGAGGTGGAACAACAGATCTTGCCATATTTAAAGATGGGATCATCCGCCATACTGCTGTAATTCCCTTTGGTGGAAATGTGATTACAGAAGATATCAAGGAAGGATGCTCCATTATTGAAAAGCAGGCGGAATTACTGAAAATAAAATTCGGATCGGCCTGGCCGGGAGAAAACAAGGAAAATGAGATTGTTTCTATTCCGGGATTAAGAGGAAGAGAACCTAAGGAGATCACCCTTAAAAACCTTTCAAAGGTTATTCACGCACGGGTTGTGGAGATCATAGAGCAGGTATATCTTGAGATCAAGAACTACGGTCATGAAGAGCAAAAGAAAAAGTTGATCGCGGGAATGGTAATCACCGGTGGTGGTGCCCAGTTGAAGCATTTAAAGCAACTGGCAGAATATATTACAGGAATGGATACCAGGATAGGATATCCAAACGAACATTTGGCAGGGAACAGTGATACAGAAACCACGAGCCCGCTTTATGCTACGGCTGTAGGTTTGGTATTGAACAGCCTGGAACACAAAAAGTCGCAATTCCAGGAACAGGTAAAATTTAAAGAGCCTGAAAAATCATCAGAAATTGAACCTCAAATGGAGGAGCTGGAGGAAGGTGAACACTATGGTGACGAGAAAAAACAGAAGCCCTTTAGAAAAAGCATTTTTGATAAATGGGCAGAAAAGTTTAAAGATTTTTTAGACAATGCAGAATAAGAAAGCAAGAAATATAGAACCAGTAAATCAGGATTTATGAGCAATACAGAATTCGAAAATTTTTCATTCGATCTACCAAAGAACCAATCGAATGTTATTAAAGTTATTGGTGTAGGAGGTGGCGGAAGCAATGCAATTAACCACATGTTCCAGCAAGGAATTAAAGGGGTAGATTTCGTTATTTGCAACACCGATGCGCAGGCTTTAGACAACAGCACGGTTCCTAATAAAATTCAGTTGGGTGTAAGCCTTACCGAAGGCTTAGGAGCAGGAGCCAACCCCGATGTTGGGGAGCAGGCAGCCATTGAAAGTTTTGATGAGATCAAACGAATGTTGGATACCAATACCAAGATGGTTTTTATTACAGCCGGAATGGGAGGTGGTACAGGAACGGGAGCTGCACCAATCATTGCGAAACAGGCAAAAGAAATGGGGATTCTCACAGTGGGGATCGTTACCATTCCTTTTCAGTTTGAAGGAAAAATGAGGAATGAGCAGGCGCAAATTGGGGTTGAAAGACTTCGGGCGCAGGTGGATTCCCTTATTGTAATCAACAACAATAAACTTCGGGAAGTCTACGGAAACCTCGGTTTTAAAGCAGGATTTTCCAAGGCCGATGAGGTTTTGGCAACCGCCTCACGCGGTATTGCAGAGGTAATAACGCATCACTATACGCAAAACATCGATTTACGGGATGCTAAAACCGTTTTGAGCAATAGCGGAACCGCCATTATGGGATCTGCAATCGCTTCAGGGGCCAGCCGTGCGAGCGATGCTATTTCCAAAGCATTGGATTCACCTTTATTGAACGATAATAAGATCAAAGGTGCCAAGAACGTATTACTGTTAATCGTTTCAGGAGGAGAAGAGATCACAATTGATGAAATAGGTGAAATTAACGATCATATTCAACAGGAAGCCGGGCATAGTGCAAACATCATTATGGGGGTTGGGGAAGACGAAAGTCTGGAAGATTCTATCGCTGTAACCATTATTGCTACAGGATTTAACGTGGAAACCCAGAATGAGATCGTAAATACCGAAACCAAAAAGATTATCCATACCCTGGAAGATGAGCAACGGGCAGAGCATAATTTTAGTCAAAAATATAATCCCAATGCAGGTTCTTCAGAAGAAGAACGGCAACCGGCTCCAAAATCTAAAATAGTCCATACACTGGAAGATGAGGATGAATTTGAGATCCAGGTTGTAAAACAGGACCTAAGTACACCTCCCAGCACCCGCAATATGGATGTGGTCTATGAGGAAGTGAATTACGGAGCAGAAGATGATTTCCTTATTACAGATACTTCGGAAGGAGTACAAGAGATAGAAGTTTCATCTTCTGAAGAAAATTCAGAAGAAAACGAAGATCAGTTTATGTTCACTTTTGATTTTCCGATAAGTAAAAAGGAGGAAATAAAAACTCCGTCACAGGATCATCAGAAGAATCAGAAACCGGTTCAAAAAGCACAACAGCAGCATAATAGGGTAGTTCATGATTTAAATGATACGGCAAAGGAGCTGGAAGTCAATGAGCCCATTGAAATTATTCCGGTTACCGAAAATTCTTCTACAGGCATTAAACGATATAGTTTAGACGATTACATGGAAGTGGAACAAATGCTTAAAAAATCCAAGCCTGCACCAAGGAAAACTGAAGAAGAAGAGGATATTGTTTTTGAAAAGAAAACCCTTGCGCCGACACCTTCCGAAAGTCCTTCCACAGAACAGGGTGGAGATCCATTTGATAACCCAATTTCTGAGAACTTAATAGAAAGAGCAGCTGAAAGAAGGAAGAAAATGAAGGATTTCAACTATAAATTTAGAAGCAATGCAGCGCAACTTGATGAAATTGAAAAACAACCAGCCTATAAACGAGCCGGAATAGAATTGGAAAATTCCAGGCATGGAGACGAAAAACTTTCCAGAACTACTTTAGGCAATGGTGATAACGACGAATTAAAATTTAGAAGCAACAATTCATTTCTTCACGATAATGTAGATTAAATTTAATTTCTACCCCCCGGTTTGTGTTTATTATAAAACCTGAAATTCTTTGAAGGATTTCGGGTTTTATTTTTATCTTCGCAGTCCTTAATAATAGAAGCATATGAGTTTACAGGAGCGTGTAATGACCGAGATGAAATCTGCTATGCGGGCGAAGGATACCTTAAAGCTCGAGGCATTGCGTGCTATTAAAAGCGAGCTTTTACTGGCTCAAACAAAAAGTGCTTCCAAGGAAGGTTTAGAAGAGGAAGAGGAACTAAAATTGCTTCAAAAGCTGGTAAAACAGCGAAGAGACAGCGCCGTTATTTATAAGGAACAGGGAAGGGAAGATCTTGCTCAACCGGAGATTGACCAGGCCGCAGTTATAAGTTTGTTCCTGCCGGAACAACTTAGCGAAGCTGAAGTTGAAGCGAAAGTTGAAGAGATTATTGCAAGAACTGGTGCAGAGGGGATGAAGGATATGGGTAAGGTAATGGGAATCGCTTCTACGGAACTTACCGGAAAAGCAGATGGGAAAACCATTTCAATGATAGTAAAGAAGAAGTTGAGTTAAATATATATAAGACCTCACAGGCTTCAAAAACCTGAAAGGTCTTAAGAGTTGAATTTTTTTTGGCCCCGTGGCGCAACTGAATAGCGCATCAGATTTCGGCTCTGAGGGTTGGGGG
>JAWOHC010000005.1:0-3888 GCA_046496275.1 Gillisia sp. | reverse complement strand
ACACTGGAGATTATCAACAAAATATGGGAATACCGGGAAAGTACAGGGATGCCAATTTGCTTCACCCTGGATGCGGGCGCCAATGTACACGTGCTATACCCTGAAAAACATTCAGAAAAAATTTTAGAATTCATTAAGAATGAGTTGGTTGCGTATTGTGAAAATGAACAGTATCTTTGCGACCATATTGGCAATGGAGCAAAGAAAATTGACAATTGACAATTAACAATTAAGGAGTTAACAAAACATACTTGTGAAGGAGAATATCATAAAAACAAAAAGTTTCGCTTTCTCCATTAAAATTGTTAATTTGTATAAATTTCTTTCTCTTGAAAAGAAGGAATATGTAATGTCAAAACAATTACTTAGATCCGGAACTGCAATTGGCGCATTAGTTAGGGAATCGGAACATGCCGAGAGTAAGGCAGATTTTGTGCACAAACTATCTATAGCTCTAAAAGAAGCTAACGAAACAGAATATTGGTTAGATTTGTTATTTGAAACCAGTTTTTTAGATGCCTCAACCTTTGTGAGATTTCAACAAGATATTAAAGAATTGTTGAAAATATTAGTGAGTATTATAAAAACTACAAAACAAATTTAATTATCAATTTTCAATTGTTAATTATTAATTATATGCTATGAAAGGACCTTTATTTTACTCAAAAATATTACTCTTCGGGGAATACGGAATCATTAAAGATTCTAAAGGTTTATCAATCCCATATAATTTTTATAACGGCGCATTGAAAGTGGATAAGACTCCTTCAGAAGAAACTGTCAAATCCAACGAAAGCCTGTTACGATTTGCCAACTATTTGGAAGAGCTTCAAAAAAGCAATCCTTCCCTGGTGAAATTTGACCTGGATACTTTAAAGATCGATATCGACAGGGGCATGTACTTTGATTCCAGCATTCCACAGGGATATGGCGTAGGAAGCAGTGGTGCTTTGGTTGCAGCTATTTATGATGAATATGCACAAGATAAAATCACCGTATTAGAAAACCTTACCAGGGATAAATTATTAAAACTGAAGAAGATCTTTGGAGAGATGGAATCCTTTTTTCACGGAAAATCTTCTGGATTAGATCCTTTGAACAGCTATTTAAGCATCCCAATACTTATCAATTCCCAGGATAATATTGAGCCTGCCGGAATCCCTTCACAAACAGCAAACGGAAAAGGCGCAGTGTTTTTACTTGACAGTGGCTCCATTGGGGAAACTGCTCCTATGGTGCATATTTTTATGGAAAATATGAAACAGGAGCCTTTTAGAAAAATGCTGAAGGACCAATTTGTAAAACATACTGATGCCTGTGTGGACGATTTTTTAAAAGGCGACGTAAAATCCTTATTCGGGAATATTAAGAAACTTTCTCACGTTGTTTTAAACAACTTTAAACCGATGATTCCTGCTCAATTTCATAAATTATGGCAAAACGGAATTGACACGAACGATTATTATCTAAAACTTTGTGGATCCGGTGGCGGAGGGTATATTCTTGGGTTTACTGAAGATTTAGACAAAGCCAAAAAAGCCCTTAAAGATTATCGCTTAGAGATCGTTTACAACTTCTAGACTCCCCTTTTTTAATGGCGGCAGCTAAAAACAAACGTTTATTGCTTAAAATGCTGAGTTTGTTTTCAGTGATTCGCGGCTACAATATTTTGATACTGATCCTGGCTCAGTACCTTACTTCAGCATTTATTTTAGCACCCGAATTACCGCTAAGGGATGTGATCTTTGACCCTAATTTATTTTTCCTGATCCTTTCTTCTGCAACGGTGATCGCTTCGGGGTATATCATAAATAATTTTTATGATAGCGAGAAAGATCTCATCAACAGGCCTAAAAAAACGATGCTCGATAGGTTTGTGAGTCAGCGCACCAAATTATCGGTCTATTTTATCCTCAATTTTGCAGCTATTTTCTTTGCCAGCTATGCTTCCTTTAGAGCTGTTGTATTCTTTTCCCTTTACATATTTGTTATCTGGTTTTATTCCCACCGTTTAAAAAGAATTCTTTTTGTTGGCAACCTGGTCGCTTCGATTTTAGCGATAATTCCATTTTTTGTGGTTTTTATCTACTACAAAAATTTTGAAACGGTTATTTTTATTCACGCTACCTTTTTATACCTGATGATCGTTATGCGGGAACTGGTAAAGGATCTTGAAAACCTAAAAGGAGATCTCATCCTTAATTACAAAACTATTCCGGTTGTTTACGGGGAAAAATGGAGCAAATTTTTCCTATCGGTTTTAACCATTTTATCGGTGATCCCAATTTTGCTGTTGACCACAAAATTTGAAACCGGAATGATGATGTATTATTTCTATTTATGCCTGTTATTACTGGTGTTTTTTGTTTTATTTCTCTATTTCAGCGCTGCAAAATGGCAGTATTTATTGCTTCATAACATCCTTAAATTCATCATTGTTGCAGGGGTTTTTAGCATCCTGCTTATTGACCACGCTGATGTTTTTACCCGTGTATTTTAATTCAGGCAACTGAATATAATTAGACTTTAGGGAATAATACTCTCAATGAGGGATTAAATATTCTTCTCGATATATCGTATTATAATCTTTGCAATATCCTTTTTGGTTACTGCCTCAATTTGCCGTAACCCCGGAGAAGGGCTCACCTTGAGAATTAATGGGCCATTATTAGATTGTAACATATCCACCCCGCAAACCCCAAGTTTCATTACTTTGGCTGCCTTTAAGGCACTTCGCTCTTCCTCATCTGTAAGTGCTATAATTTGTGTAGTCCCGCCAAGATTGAGATTGGACCGAAATTCTCCTTTTTTAGCCTGTCTTTTCATTGCCCCCACAACACGGCCATCAACAACAAAAGCTCTTATATCACTACCGCTGGACTCCTTTATGAATTTTTGAAAAATAACCCGAACCTTCAAACCCTTAAAAGCTTCCAATACAGATACCGCAGCATTATTGGTCTCAGCAAGCACTACTCCCAATCCTTGTTTTCTTTCCAATAATTTTATGATCAATGGAGCGTTATCCACAAAATTTAAAATCCCGGAAAGATTATTTGAATCATTGGAAATTGCGGTTTCAGGCAACCCCAAATTTGCGCCTGACAAGAGCTGTAAACTTCGGAGCCGGTCCCTGGATCTATTTAATGCCAAAGACCCAACTGTAGAAAAAACCTTCATCAATTCAAACTGTCTGATCACAGCAGCCCCATAAAAGGTATCAGAAATCCCGATCCTGGGAATGATAGCGTCTACATTTTCAATTTTCTTTCCTTTATAAAAAATATTAAGATCCCTTTTTTTAATTACGAGATCACAATTAAGGGGATTGATTACCGAAACTTCATGATTTCTTGCACGCGCAGCCTCAACCAGCCTTTTAGTGGAATAAAGCTTAGCGTTCCTGGATAATATTTTAATATGCATTTTAAAAAGTTCAGGTTTGGCCTGTGGAAAAGGATGCTTCTGATTTAAAAAACTACTAGCTCTAAGATAACTGAATTTAAGCTTTTTAAAAAGCATTTAACCTCTTTAACATCCCTGATTAATGTTGACCGTTTTAATCCTTTTTTTCAATGGGACTTCTTATTATGTCCAATTGATCTAGACCGCTCCCTATAGCTATCCGGATTAGCAGAATTTAATCTTCATTTTTTTAAAGCCAAGAATGCACAAATAATTTAATCTATTATCTCTTTTTGAACTTTGAACTTTGAAAGGCAGAACGATCTTGCTTCTTTACCGGACCTTACTGATTTTTAAATAAGATTTTATAGCATGTTAAATCTTTAAAAAATAACTTAGTCACATCTTAATCAATAAAGTATCTTTGCAAAAAATATCAGTATGAGCAGAAATGAAAAATCTTCAGGGAAATCCTCAAGTTCA
>JAWOHC010000347.1:0-9363 GCA_046496275.1 Gillisia sp. | reverse complement strand
ATCGCTCGTTCAGTTGCTTTCTGTAAGGAATTTGATCGAGGTAGTTATAGGTTACCTTGTTTTGAGCTTTCACCCAATCTTCGGTTTCCGGACTTCTGTCGTCTTCGAGCCATCGATAGGGATCTGCAACTTCAGTTCCGAAGTAATTGGTAAGAGTATCGACTTTTTTGGTTTCTGGGTAATTCAAGGCGGTGGTTTCATTTTTGGAATTCTTATCACAGGAGAATAAAACTGCTACTGCAAAAATTCCGGGTATTATTTTTTTCATTTTTAGGAGTTTAATGGAATTGGCCAAAAATAAGGATTTTTTCTTCATTTTAACAAGACCTTGTGAATTTAAAAAGGCCGCCTTTGAGGGCAGCCTTTTTTAGAAATTTAGAAAATCCTAGTGGTCGTGATCATCTTCAATATGAATAGTCAAAAAAGCCTGCTCTTCATTACCTGAAGTGTCTGTAACATATATACCAAGGTGATAAGTTCCCTCGCTTATGGCTTGCCCATTAATCATGGTTGGGATGTCTATATGATGTACCGCCTCAAAGCTTCTTTGACCGGCAGGGATTTGAAATACCTGCTCAAAACTCCATGGGTTTAGGTTGTCGCTGCTTTTCAAAATAGAGTGCGTGTGAACATCAAAATCATCATGG
The DNA here is from genome assembly GCA_046496275.1 of Gillisia sp. Lineage (GTDB taxonomy): Bacteria > Bacteroidota > Bacteroidia > Flavobacteriales > Flavobacteriaceae > Gillisia. The sequence continues at coordinate 8,716 of JAWOHC010000347.1, read as the reverse complement.
ATCTCTATTTTATAAGATGCCAAAGCCACATTGTCTGTAAATATAGCTTCAAAATGTAATTCTCCACCCGGAGCAATTTCTTCATCATTATGTGGTTCCATAATAGATATAGTAGGCTTCTCTGTATCTCGAGCATCATCATCACTACTGCATGATGTTAAGAATACGGCTGCTACAATTAACGTTAGAATTGAATTGAATTTAATGTTCATTTTAATTATTTTTTTGTGTTTAAATAGATATAGTTTTTATTCATCGTTTTTAGCTCACTCCGGTCGGTGGCCCTCTAAGTGAGTAATGAAAGGCTAATTCAGTAACAAATTCATCAGTGTAAAAATATTTTTCCTGCCGTTCCCGGGGTGCGAAAATGGAAGGTTTCAAATCATAATTGGTAATGATGTAATACTTCAGGCTATTGAACTGATAATCACAAACATGATAATCATAAGGAGGAACGGCAAAATTATAGGTTTCTCCTGTTTTAGGTGATAATGAGTGGGATTGCACAAAATAATGAACCGCGTTCGCTACCAGCGGGAATAGGAATCCCGTAAGAAGAAAATAGGCGATATGTAATTTAAACCTGTGCATTATTTATTTATGGGAATTCTTAACATTAGCTGGATGTTTCTTCCCATTTCAGGGATTTCCAGTGCCCTGTAAAAATTGGTATGATTAAAATATCTGGTGTTGAAAATATTACTAACCTGCAGGTTAATGTTTGCCTTAAATTTCCCGGCAGTTATACCGGTCCTAATCCCTGACCCAAAAATCATATAGCCGGGAGTAATTTCTTCGGTTTGGGCGATCCTGTTCTGTTCCAGGGCAAAAGAGGTATTCACGAAAAATTCCGTTTCATTAAAAGTCTTTGAATTTTCCAGAAATAAATATCCCACCTCTCCAAACCCATTGACAGGGGGAGAAAAAGGAAGTGGATAATTTCTGGAACGGGTGGAGGTAACCTGCCGGTTATACAGGTATTCAAAAACTGCCTGAGTACGTAGTTTTTGAAAAAAAGTCTTCTCAAGATCAATCTCTATTCCGGTTAACAATGCCTTGCTTTGTGTAAATTGATAGATTTGTCCTGAATGAGGTAACACAGAAAAAATCCCGCTGGGGTTAAGGAAAATATAATTGTCAAAATAATATAAGTACGGACTTATGGAAGCCTTGAAACTGTTTTTAGAGTAATTTAGTTTGGTGTCTATTACATAGCCTTTTTCAGGGTTCAGGTTAGAATCTCCCTGCTCGTGACGGAAAGAGCCGTGATGAATTCCGTTTGCCCCAAGTTCTATGGCAGTTGGAAGACGGAAGCTTGTACCTGCATTTATGGACAAGTCCCAGTTGGGATTAAAATTATATAAAAATCCGCCCATTAGGTTGAAATTTGTAAAATCGCGTTCTATCTCTTCACTTCTTGTAGCAAATTCTGCTGCGGTAATTTCATCCTGCCCACGGGTGACTAAATAGTTAAAAAGAAGACCATCATAATTCTCTTCTATTGAAATTCTGCTGTAGTCAAACCTCCCTCCAATATTGAGTCTGATTTTGTTTGAAACCTGGTAGTCATGGGTTAAATAAATACCTGTTGAAGTCCTGAAATATTGAGGTAAAAGGAAATTGTAACCTGCAATGGAGTTATCCTGAAGCTGAGTTTGAATTCCTATTGCAGAGGTGTGGTTTGGGGAGAATTCCCTGGTGTATTTCACCTGTGCATCGAAAGTATTTAAGTTGAAATCCAGTTCCAGGTCCGGATCTATAGCTGGAGGGGTTTGCCCGGCGTAATGTGTATGGAACCTGCTCCATTCCTGCCGGTGATTGTTTTGAAATCCTAATATCACATCCAGGGAGGAATCCTCAAAGAACCATTCATTTTTGTTGATCACCTTAAAATGATTTACCCGTTGGAAAGGGAAATCAATATTTCTTCTGTCTCCGTCATCCTGCACCCTTCTTATAGATGGCACCCCATGGGCTCCCGGAAAAAATCCACCTTTAAAATAAACGTTGCTTATACTTAAAGTGCCTTTGTAATTATTCCCAACATACCCCACCTGCCCATAAAGATCTACTTCCTTTCCTGCGGTATTTTTGAGCCGCTGGTTATAGATGGGAATATTCTGTGTTAAATACACAATATTATCTGTAGGTACGGCGTAATCTCCAAACTCACTGCCTGTAGCTTTTATTTTGTAGAAGAATTTGTCTTTCTTATAGGCAAGGTTGGTAGAAGCGGCAATGGTATTGTTTACTGTTTTGCCCAGGGCTATGACCTCTCCTGAGAAACCTTCCCGGGGAATGCGGTCATTGATTATTTTTATAACTCCAGCAATGGCATCACTCCCATGTTCAATGGCACCTACTCCTTTAATAATCTCCAGATTTTCTACAGAAAAGGCATCTATTTCGAGCCCGTGATCTGCACCCCATTGCTGTCCCTCCTGTTTTATCCCGTTCTCACTTACAGCAATACGGTTAAATCCAAGTCCGCGTATGATAGGTTTTGAGGTACCGGCCCCAATTTCAACTGAGTTAATCCCTGGTAACCTTTCAAGGGTTTTGGCAAGTGAGCCTGAAAATTGCTCCTGGATGTAGGCCTGAGTTACCACCTCTTTGTTCTCTGCGCTGCTTCTTCTTGCGTTTGCGGTTACCAAAACCTCTTTAAGGGTAGAAGTGTCCTCCTCCAGGGAAAGTAAGATCTTTTTATCATCGTCTATGGTAATAATGGTGTCTACTTCCTTATATCCCAGATAGGTCACTGTCATTCTGTAAGTTCCACGGGGCAAATTGGCAATCCTAAAGTATCCTCCTGCATTGGTAAGGGTAAAGCTGTTTTCCACATGGATATGAGCCCCTTCCAGAGGGGTGCTGTGGATGTTCTTAATTTCTCCCTCCAAATCAAAATTCTGGGAAAATGAGGTGGATGGGATTATTAAATAAATAAGGAAAACAAACAGGGATTGCTTCATTGTGCAGTGACTTAATTAAAACAGTGAAACTCTGTTGTATTGCCGGAGGCAAAAGAGTAATGTTCTTTGAAAAGCTGGATCAGGCGATCACTGCAGGGGGTGCCCGTAATGAGAATAGGCTAAGAGGGTAAAGATAAACTGTATCTTTAATAGAGACGGTATGTACGGTTTCCTTAACAGGAAGGTAAATATTGTAATTGGTATATTCTGGAAGATCCAGGGAGGAAAAATGGAAATCGCATAGCTCACAGTCAATATTGACCGGAACAACTTTTGTTTCCATGGCCACATCCTTTGTATCCAGTTCATGACCAAGCGCGTGCAGTGATGGCAGCAAGATTGCTGCAACCATTATAAGTCCTAAAAGACTGCTTATATATGCACTGAATATTTTCATGAATGGCTAAAATAGGGAACAAGGCCATATTTTCAAGCCAGGTTCCCATATTTAACATCTGTGTAACAAAAATTACACCAATTCTTTCTCTACAAGGTATTCAGCGATTTGTACGGCATTGGTAGCAGCTCCTTTCCTTAAATTATCGGCTACAATCCACATATTCAATGTGTTGGGTTGCGAATAATCCCTGCGAATCCGTCCAACAAAAACATCGTCTTTTCCTTCCGCATAAATGGGCATTGGATAGGTATTCAATTCTGGATTATCCTGTACGGTTACCCCCGGAAAATCACTCAGGATCCTTCGTACATCTCCTTCGGTAAAATCATTTTCAAATTGAATATTGACGGATTCACTGTGACCACCAACCACAGGGATTCGGATTGCAGTTGCTGAAACCAGGACCGTATCATCTCCCAGGATTTTTTTGGTTTCATTGGTAAGTTTCATTTCTTCTTTAGTGTACCCGTTTTCTGTAAAAACATCACACTGTGGAAGGGCATTTTTATGAATTGGATATGGATAGGCCATTTCTCCTTTGGCGCCTTTATATTCATTTTCCAATTGCTGAACGGCTTTTACCCCGGTTCCCGTAATGGATTGATAGGTAGAAACCACCACGCGTTTGATGGTGTATTTATCGTGTAAAGGTTTTAGCGCCATGAGCAACTGTATCGTAGAACAGTTTGGATTAGCAATAATTTTATCTTCTGAAGTGAGTTCGCCGGCATTAATCTCTGGAATTATCAGTTTTTTTGTTTTGTCCATTCTCCAGGCTGAAGAATTATCTATTACCGTGGTGCCATTTTCTGCAAATTTTGGTGCCCATTCCAAAGAAGTATCACCTCCGGCTGAAAAAAGAGCAAGATCCGGTTTAAGATCTACGGCTTCCTGCAAACCTATAACCTTGTAAGTTTTGTTTTTAAAGCTTACTTCGGTTCCAATAGATCGCTCGGAGGCTACCAGGTATAATTCTGTGAACGGAAAATTGCGTTCTTCCAAAACCTTTAAAATTATAGTGCCTACCATCCCGGTGGCTCCAACTACTGCTACTTTCATATGTAGATATTTATTATTATTTATAAGTATCCCGATAGCTATCGGGAGTAATTCGCATATCCCTGCCGGATGGCAGGCGGGTTCATTGATGTTTACATCGAATTTCCGTTATGCTCCTTTCATATTAATTGCTATGTAACCTCACAGGTTTTAAAAACCTGTGAGGTTTGTTTTCTGTAATGCAAATGTATTATTCAAAATATAATTTGAAACACCAGACCGTTTTATTTTAACTTCAATATTCCAAATTAAACACAATTGTGATTTTTGTTATAAAAATAACCCCTGCCGAAGCAAGGGTTTAAAATTAAAAATAGGTAGTGTAGCGGTGTGCGTACGTTTTATTGATTTAAATGCTTCCTGGCTTGTTTTGTCGTTTTAATTCGTCTCTTATTTCAACAAGCAACTGCTCTTGTGTTGGCCCTGCCGGTGCAGCCGGCGCTTCTTCCTTCTTCTTTTTAGACCTTTCATAGGCTCTTAAAACCAGAAAAATAAAGAAACCTACAATAATAAAATGTATAATAGCATCGATGAGGTTTCCATAAGTAATTATTGCTGCCTCGGCTTCTACAGCATCTTCCAGTGTTGCGTAAGAATTGCCGTCCAGAGAAATAAACTGTTGGGTAAAATTGACTCCACCCGTGAGTAGACCAATTATTGGCATAATAACATCCGTTACCATAGATGATACTATTTTATTAAAAGCGGCTCCAATAATCACCGCGGTTGCCAGGGCAATGATATCGCCTTTCATTAAAAAGGCCTTAAAATCTGAAAATAACGCCATATTTATATATTTTTTATTGGTTAGTTAACACTAATCTACAGAAAAGAAATGAATTTTAAGAAATTGATTTATTCGGAAATTATTTTCCGCTTTACCCTTTGTGAAATACCTGTTATAAGTTCATAGGAAATAGTCTTTCCTTTTTCAGCAAATTTGTTGGCGGGCTGGGGTTCACCAAAAATAATGACTTCATCGCCTTCCTTACAGGGTATCTCTGTGACGTCAATCATTAGCATATCCATACAAATATTCCCAATAATGGGGGCGAAGTGACCATTCACAAAAACCCCGGCCCGTTCATTGCCGTATTGCCGATTGATCCCATCGGCATGGCCTATTGGCAATGTAGCCGTTTTCATTGGCCCTTCTGCTTTGTACAAACGGTTATACCCTATAGTTTCTCCCTTTGCAATAGGGTGGATTTGTGAAATGATGGTTTTAAGCGTGCCAACAGGCTTTAAGTGCTTATCGATTTCCGGATCATTTGAGAAACCGTAAAGTCCAATTCCGGTGCGTACCATATCAAAGGCTGCCTCAGGATAATTGATGATTCCGGATGTGTTACAAAGATGTAAGATGGGTGTATAACGGAGGTTATTTATAAAGAGCCGTACCATAGTTCTGAATTTCCCTATTTGCCCAAGTGTAAATTCCCGTTCACGCCAGTCCTCACTGGCTGCAAGATGTGAAAACACCCCTTTTATTTTAATGGCTTTTGTATTGGAAAGGGCATCAAAAATGAGTTCCAGTTCCTTTTCAATAAAACCAAGTCTGTTAAGCCCTGTATTCAATTTTATATGAACGGGATATTCTTTTAGTCCAAGTTTTTCAGCGGATTTTATAAATTCCTTCAGAACAAATTCACTGTAAATAGCTGGCTCCAGGCAATGTTCTATGATGTTTTCAAAATTTGCAGATTGCGGATGAAGCACCAGGATTGGGTCCTTTATTCCCGCTTCCCGCAATGCGATCCCTTCAGAAGTATAGGCAACGGCAAAATAATCGATGCCAAGTTCACTGAGTTTATGAGCAACCTCGCCTGCTTCACTGCCATAGGCAAAAGCTTTCACCACGGCCATCATCTTCACGTTTTCAGGAACTTTTGAACGTAAATAGCGATAGTTATGGGCAAGTGCCCCAAGATCTATTTCAAGAATAGTTTCCCGTGTTGTTTGCATTAATTTGATTTTTTTGTGGGATTCAGGGTTTCCGGATCGGTTACCGGTAATTCTTTAACACGTTCTTTAAGCATGGCCTTGTAATAAGCACCACGGCTTAAAGGTTCGTATTCTTCATTTTCTCCTAAAAATACGAGATCATCATTAAAGGCTTTTCTATAACTAAATTGTGCCAGATTTCCGGTACGTGTGCATACAGCGTGTACTTTGGTAACATATTCTGCAGTTGCCATCAAATTAGGCATTGGACCAAATGGATTTCCTTTAAAATCCATATCCAGGCCAGCAACAATTACCCGTACCCCTCGGTTTGCCAGATCATTGCAAACAGTAACGATCTCATCATCAAAAAACTGTGCCTCATCAATACCCACCACATCGCAACCATCGGCCAAAAGCATAATGGTGGCAGCAGAAGGGACAGGCGTAGACCTAATTTCATTGGCGTCATGAGACACTACCATCTCCTCATGGTAACGCTTATCTATGGCAGGTTTAAAGATCTCTACCTTTTGCTTGGCAAATTTGGCTCGTTTTAATCTTCGGATGAGTTCTTCGGTTTTACCGGAAAACATCGATCCACAGATAACTTCTATCCAGCCAAATTGCTCTTTATGATTTACTGTATTTTCGAGAAACATGTTGTAATTTTCAATGCCGAAAAGGAAATATCCCTAATCTGCATAAAGTTGAAGCAAATTTATTAAAAATACAACCGGTTAAGCAGGATGGTTCTTTAAATTTGTAGATCACGTTGAAAAAAGAAAAAGGGGATACCGCTTAAATTTTGGTAAAATTTTTGCAGCATAATGAGCCAGTTCGTTTTTATAACTTAAATACAATCCAGGATGAAAAAGAAATTGCACGCCGAATTGAAAGATCTGGCAACTAAAATTCTAAATAACAGTGAGAATAATTCGCCTTCTTTCTTAAAGAAGCAAGTACTTGAATTATACGAAAAACTTACGGTTTTAGATTTTACCGAAAAAAATCTCGACGCTTTTTCTTCTAATATACCTTCTGAAGAGGAGTTGAACAGAAAGGAATTTAAAAGTGAGCAGGTAACAGGTATCACCAAAAATGAAATCGTAGATACTCAGGCACCGGTTGAGCATAAACAGGAAGAAAAAGATGAATACCTGCCGGATGGAACCCAATACAATGATTCCGAAGCCCTCACCGAACCCAATACAGAAAAAATTAAAGATATTGTTGCCCAAATGCCCCCGGAAACTCAACAAGTGGATAATTTATTCAACACAATCATGTCCGAAAACGGTTTGGATAAATTCACAGAAACCTACTCCGAACCAAAAAAGGATTTCCGGGACATTGGAGTAGATTATGATAATTTGCCAAATTTTCAACCGGTTAAAAAAAATGAAAAAGAGGAACGCCCAAGATCTTTAAACGATCGCTTAAAGAACGGGATCAATATTGGGCTGAATGAGCGCCTTGCTTTTATACGTCATCTTTTTGATGGCAAAACAGCCGATTATAACCGGGTAATTTCCCAAATTAATTCCTTTGATTCTGTAACCGAGGCTAAGAAATTTATTCAGCTGCTGGTAAAACCCGATTATAAAAATTGGGCCGGAAAAGAGGAGTATGAACAAAAATTTATGGACCTGGTGGAAAATAAGTTCAAATCTTAAACTCCTTCTGAAAATTCATTTCTGAAAATGTCAAAATTATATTTGGTCCCCACCCCTATTGGTAATCTTGAAGATATGACTTTTCGCGCCATTCGGGTGCTAAAGGAAGTTGATTACATCCTGGCAGAAGATACCCGGAACAGCGGAAAATTGTTGAAGCATTTTGAAATTAATACCCCAATGCACAGCCACCATATGCACAATGAGCATAAAACAGTGGAAACCATTGTGCGAAGGATCCAAAACGGAGAAACTTTTGCTCTTATAAGCGATGCCGGAACCCCGGCCATTTCAGATCCGGGATTTTTACTTGTCCGCGCCTGCGTAGAGGCCGGAGTTGAAGTAGACTGCCTTCCCGGGGCAACAGCCTTTGTTCCGGCTTTGGTGAACAGCGGGTTTCCTAATGATAAATTTATTTTTGAAGGTTTCCTGCCGGTAAAAAAAGGCCGGCAAACAAGATTGACCTTTCTGGCCGATGAGCAACGAACCATCATTTTTTATGAATCCCCGCATAAACTCCTCAAAACCCTGTCCCAGTTTGCTGAATTTTTTGGACCGGAAAGGCCTATTTCAGTATCCAGGGAAATAAGTAAGCTGCACGAAGAAACCATCCGTGGTACTGTTGCCGAAGTTTTGTCTCACTATACCCAAAAACCTCCAAAAGGAGA
>JAWOHC010000332.1:0-3679 GCA_046496275.1 Gillisia sp. | reverse complement strand
ATAAATAAGGGATCTTCAGCATCCATTATTTCGGCGATACAATTTGAAGAAGCTGCATCATACAAAGGTTGCAACCAGATATCTCTTCCTTCCTTCATCTTAATTTCAGAATTGATACGCTTGACCACCAACACTTTTTCCACACCCGGACAATTTTCTACGGCATCATCCACAATTCCTTTTAGATCAATGGTTTTATTTCCTCTATAGCCTCCATCTGATGTGATCACGATTTTAGCATCGCAATCGTTGATTCGTGTTTGTAAAGCTTTTGAGGAAAATCCGGCAAAAATTACCGAATGTACAGCACCAATCCGCGCGCAGGCTAAGACTACAACTGCCAATTCAGGAATCATAGGTAAATAAATACAAACCCTGTCTCCTTTCTTAACACCTTGATCACGCAGCACATTACCCATTTTGGAAACCCTGGTATAGAGATCGTTATAGGTAATATGTTGGGCTTCCTCATCAGGATTGTTGGGTTCAAAGATAATGGCAGTTTTATCTCCTCTTTTTGCCAAATGCCTGTCAATGCAATTTTTGGTAATGTTTAGTTTGGAATTTAAAAACCATTTAAATTCGGCTTTTTGCATATCGAACTTATATACTTTATCCCATTTTTGATACCAGATAAAGTTTTTTTCAGCGATTCTGTCCCAGAACTTTTTTGGCTCTTTAACAGACTTTTTATACATTTTAAAATAATGTTCTAAATCTTCAATCTTGTAATAACTCATGATAGTAATGTTTTATGATTATCAGTAATTAAACGTATAGTTTGGTTTTCTTTTACTCTTTTATTTTACCTTTAAAATAGCTATTTAGGGCATTTTTTATTTCATCAATAATGGTTACATCATCAATGGTGGAAGGAACTTTGTAGTCTTCTTTATCTATAATGCCTCTCAAAAGTTTTCTCAATATTTTTCCGGACCGGGTTTTGGGCAGTCGTTCTACAATTAAAACATTTCGCAAAGCCGCTACAGCGCCAATTTTTTCGCGTACCAGTTGGATTATTTCATGTTCCAGTTGAAAAGGTTCCATACTTTTCCCGGTAATAACCAGTGCCATTGGGACCTGCCCTTTTAAATCGTCATGAATTCCTACCACGGCACAATCGGCAACTGATGGATGGGAAGACACAATTTCTTCCATTTCTGCTGTGGAAAGGCGGTGACCGGCAACATTAATAACATCATCAACTCTTCCGGTAATAAAAACATAGCCATTTTCATCCTTGTAGCCTCCGTCTCCGGAGAAATAATACCCGGGAAATTTGGTTAAATATCCCGCTTTAAACCTGGCGGGATCTTTCCATAAGCCCAACATATTTCCGGGTGGCAAAGGCAATTTTATCACCACATATCCCTCTTCATTTGGCGCTAATTCCTCACCGTTTTCTCCAAAAATCCTGATATCATACCCGGTTACCGGTTTTCCCGTTGAACCCGGTTTTATGGGCAGGGATTCTACTCCCATCATAATAGCGATCATTGGCCATCCGGATTCTGTTTGCCACCAGTGGTCAATGGCCGGTATTGGGATGTGTTTTTGATACCATTCCAGGGTTGCGAGATCACATCGCTCTCCTGCTAAAAATTGGGTGCGAAGGCTGCTTAAATCGTATTTTTTAACAAACTCACCTTTGGGATCTTCTTTTTTTATCGCCCTGATGGCGGTAGGAGCAGTAAACATTGCATTCACTTTATGTTCTGAAATTACCCGCCAAAAGGTGGAAGCATCTGGGGTTCTAACTGGTTTGCCCTCAAAAATAACACTTGTATTTCTATTTATAAGCGGTCCATAAACAATGTAGCTGTGTCCCACAACCCAACCAACATCGGATGCCGCCCAAAAAACTTCCCCCGGATTCAACCCGTAAATATATTTCATGGAAAACTTAAGAGCCGTTGCATAACCACCGGTATCCCTTACAATTCCCTTTGGTTTTCCTGTGGTGCCGGAGGTATATAAAATGTAAAGCGGATGTGTTGCATTTACAGGGACACAATTCGCTTCTTTTGAATGATAAATTAATTCAATATAATCCAGATCGTAAGGTTTGAAAGGGATCTTAGCACCTAACTTTCTGTTGAAGATTATGACTTTTTCGGGTTTGTGATTTGCAAGTTCAATGGCTTCATCTACCATAGGCTTGTACGTTATTAACCTGTCAAACTCAATTCCTGAGGAAGCGGTAATCAAAACTTTTGGTTTGCAATCGTCTATTCGAATTGCCAATTCGTTGGGTGCAAATCCTCCAAAAACAACAGAATGGGTTACGCCTATCCGGGCACAGGCCAGCATAGCGAAAAGTGCTTGCGGGATCATGGGCATATAGATTACAGTCGTGTCTCCTTCTTTCAACCCAAGAGATTTTAATCCGCCGGCTAATTTAGCCACCTCTGTTTTCACCTCAAGAAAGGAATATTTTATTATGGTTTGGGTAACCGGAGAGTCGTAAATAACAGCAATTTGATCTCCAAAACCATCCTCAATGTGTTTGTCCAGTGCCAGGTAACAAATATTAAGTTCCCCATCTTTAAACCAAAGTGGATACTCGTTCTCATCTCTTGATAAAATAGAAGTCGGTTTTTTATACCAGGCTATTTCATTGGCCTGCTCCTGCCAAAATGCTTCAGGATATCGGATGCTACGTTCATAACGATTGTTGTAGTTCATTTTATTGTTTTTACATTCTTTAAAAGAAAATTCTACGATGCATTCAATTATTCTTCTGTTGTTAATTCCTCGACTTTTTCCACCAATTTTTTAATTGAAAAGGGTTTGGTGATATAAGCATCGGCTCCAAGATGCATTCCTTTTTTGATATCGATTTCTTTATTTTTTGCAGACAAGAAAATCACTTTACAACTTTTGAGTTTTTCATCTCCTTTGATCATCTCCAGGGTTGCATACCCATCTACTTTAGGCATCATAATATCTAAAAGGATAATGTCTGGTTGTTCTGTTTTTAACAGCTCCACAGCTTCCTGCCCGTCTCTTGCTATATAAACCAAAAAGTCCTTCTTTTTAAAAGTGTACTCCAACGTCATTAGTATGTTGGGTTCATCATCCACAATTAATATTTTTTTTATCTTCTCCATTTTTCAAGGTTTATTCTTGTTCTACAGTGTGATAATAGTTTGCCGGAATGACAAAAGAAAATCGCACCCCATTTTTTTCATTGGCTGCCGAAATTTTTCCTTTATGTACTTCAATAATTTGTTTGCATATAGCCAATCCCAATCCGCTGCCAATGGGTTTTTTGATATTTTGATCACTGGATTGGTAAAATTTTTCAAAAATCGCATCCAGATCCTCCGTATTTATGCTTTTTCCATTATTGAAAACATCCACTATTAAGATGTCATCGTTTTTGGAAACCGATATGGAAATTAAGCCTCTGGTTTCTCCGCAAAATTTTATTGAATTGGATAGCAAATTGGTAATCACCTGAATAATCCTTTCTTCGTCATAAAATGCAAGTACTTCGCTCTGGGTGTCGTTGAATTTAAAAGTTATGTTTTTGTTGGTCAACAATTGCTGCAAAGGTTTTACTGCCTTCAAAATGGTCTCTATGATATCATTTTCCGAAGGATATATTTTTTGTTTTCCACTTTCAAATTTTTCAAGGTCCAAAATTTTATCGATCAATCTGTTCAGCCGGTCAGAT
>JAWOHC010000267.1:0-4496 GCA_046496275.1 Gillisia sp. | reverse complement strand
GGAAAAACGGTGCGCGCTATGGATATTCTTTTCCCGGGAATTGGGGAAATAGTAGGAGGTTCTCAAAGAGAGGAACGTCTGGATGTTCTAAAAGAAAAAATGAAGGCTCTGGATATTGATGAGGAAGAACTTTGGTGGTATCTGGATACCCGAAAATTTGGAACCTGCGTCCACAGCGGATTTGGACTAGGATTTGAACGTTTTGTTCTTTTCGGTACCGGAATGACGAACATTCGGGATGTAATACCTTTCCCAAGAACCCCGCAAAACGCGGAATTTTAAATTTTACTTTTTGAAAATACTAGAAACGCATATCGTTCCTGCACTTGATGAAAAAATCAGGTTGCAGGAATATGCGCCTTTGGCTTTTAAATCAATTCCCACCAGAAGTGGGATTAAAAAAGCCATAAAACGAAAGGAGATCCTAATTGATGGGGCGTTTGGAAACACCTCAGATTGGGTAAAGGAACATCAAAAATTAGAATTATTACAACAGGAAGTTTCAACGAAAAAGGTTTTTCAGCTTGGTTTGGAAGTAGTTTTTGAAGATCACTTTCTTGCGGTTGTAAAAAAACCTCCCGGATATCCTACCAGCGGAAATTACTTTAAAACCATTGAGAATGCGTTACCATTCAATCTAAATGTTTCCCCGGAACAAGATGCCCTTCCCTTTCCAATGCCTGTTCACAGGCTCGATAATCCTACCAGCGGATTGCTTTTAATTGCCAAAACGCGCGCTGCACAAACAAAACTCAATTTAGCTTTTGAGCATAAAGAGATCCAAAAAACGTACCTGGCACTGGTTCATGGAAAAGCAACGGAAACTTGCACTTTCAACTCAAAAATCGAAGGAAAAACAGCCATAACAAAGATTAAAAGAATTGGAGCTTTCAGCTATAAAGACAAGCCTTATTCCATACTTGAGGTTTATCCCGAAACCGGGAGAACCCATCAAATAAGAATTCACCTTTCTGAAAATTATTTTCCCATTGTAGGCGATATGGAGTATGGATTAAAAATTCATCCTTTTCAGAAAAAGGGATTATATCTTACGGCAATTGCGTTGGATTTTTCACATCCAATCAATCAGGAAGCTATGTCGGTAAAAATAGAACCACCACAAAAATTCAGGATTTTAAAAGACTTTTAAAGAATCTTAGCTTTCTTAACAAAAATTTACCACCATCATTTTTGATGCCAAAGCTACATTCGCATTGTTTTTACCTATTTTTGTAGAACGAGTACAACAATCTATTTATGCTAAAACAGCAATTAAATTTTAAATTATCGCAAAAGCTCTCCCCTCAGCAAATACAGTTGATGAAGCTTATCCAATTACCTACGCAAGCTTTTGAGCAGCGTATAAAGGAGGAATTGGAAGAGAACCCCGCTTTGGAAGATGGAAAAGAGGATTTGGAAAAAGAATTTGATGATGAGTTTTCCAATGATGAATATGATTCTGAAGGCACTGAAACCATTGAAACTGATATTGACGTAGACGATTACCTAAGCGATGATGAAACACCAAGCTATAGGCTTCAGGCAAATAATTACAGTGCAGATGATGAAGAAAAACATGTGCCGTTTGCTTCGGGAACTTCCTTCTCCCAATATTTAAAAACACAATTAAGTACCGCCAGATTAAACGAAACCGAGACGGAAATCGCCGACTTTTTGGTGGGAAGTGTAGATGAAAGTGGCTACATCCGCAGAAGCATTCAGGACATCGTAGATGATCTTGCCTTTACTCAAAACGTATATACCGATGAAGATACGGTAGAAAAAGTATTGAAACAGGTCCAACTACTGGATCCCGCAGGTGTAGGTGCAAGATCCCTTCAGGAATGCCTATTGATCCAGCTTCACCGTAAAGAAAAGAATAAGGATGTTTCCCTGGCGATAGATCTCATGGACAAGTCCTTTGATCATTTCAGCAAAAAACATTATGCTAAATTACTTTCCAAACACGATATCACCGAGGATGAATTGCGGGATGCTATTGACGTTATTGAACATCTCAATCCTAAACCTGGAGGAAGTTTTTCCGGCAACACCAGGATGACAGAGCATGTAATTCCAGATTTTACGATAAAAATCGTAGATGGAGAATTGGAATTGACCCTCAACAGCCGAAATGCCCCAGAAATGCATATCTCCAACGATTACAATAATATGCTGAAGGGCTATAAGGAATCCCGCGAAAAAACCAAGGCACAAAAGGATGCCGTTATGTTTATAAAGCAAAAACTGGATTCGGCAAAATGGTTTATTGAAGCGATTAAGCAGCGCCAGCAAACACTTATGGTAACCATGGGATCTATCATGAATTACCAAAAAGAATTTTTTCTTTCTGGAGACGAACGAAACCTTCGTCCAATGATCCTGAAAGATATAGCCGATGAAATTGGAATGGATGTATCCACAGTTTCCAGAGTAGCCAACAGTAAATATGTAGACACCCCGTACGGCACAAAATTGATTAAGGAATTCTTTTCAGAATCGATGACAAACGACCAGGGTGAAGAAGTTTCTACCAGAGAGATCAAGAAGATCCTGGAAATTTCTATTGAAGAAGAGAACAAACGCAAACCGCTCACAGACGAGAAACTCGCCAAACTTTTAAAGGAAAAAGGCTATCCAATCGCACGCCGTACTGTTGCTAAATACAGGGAACAACTCGATATACCTGTGGCAAGAATGCGAAAAGAAATTTAATGCGTTTTTTAATAAAAAGTGCTTCCTATATTTTCCATCCTTTATGGATGCCTTTTGCCGGTAGTTTGTTTTATTTTCTGGTGACACCAAGATTTTTTCCAGAGCCACTTATAAAAGCAAAACTGCTTGCAATAGCAATTACCACATTATTTATTCCGGTTGTTTTTTATTTTCTGCTGAAAAATTTGGGGAAAGCACAATCGGCCTTTTTAAGTGATGTGAACGAAAGGCTCTGGCCACTGTTTTTTTATATATTGCTTTTGGGATTAAACCTTTACCAGATATTAAACCCTTATAACTATCCTGCCCTCTATTATTTTTTTGTAGGGATTTTGTTTTCCATATTGACCAGCTATATACTTGCGTTGCTCAAACTGAAAATAAGTTTACATATGGTAGGTTTGGCCGGGATTTTCATGTTTGTTATTTCGCTGAGTATATTCTTCTCCCTTAACCTCATTTTCAGTATCGCCTTTTTGATTATTGCCTTAGGATTAACCGCAAGCTCGCGACTTTATTTTAAAGCCCATACAAGGACTGAGATTGTACTTGGGTTTTTCGTGGGACTTTTACCGCAAATTATTGTACTAAATTACTACTGGCTATAGGATATAGAACATCAAACCTAATTTGAAGGTGCTAATACCAATTTGGCTATCATTAAGCTGAGCATCCTTAAAAAAGGGATTTAAGCTATAATAAACGTGAAAATTAAAGGTGTTATATCCAAAAGTAAAAGTGGTTCCCAATCTAAAACGTTGAAATTCGGGTACATCTGTTTGAATTACCTGATTATCCCCTTGTTGGAAATTCGATTTAAAATGATAGGCATACCCTAACCTAAATCCGGTATAAACCCTCCAGAACTTATAGGATTCCGGCGTGGAAGTTCTCCATCTAAATTCCAGAGGCACCTCCACAAGTTGTGTAGAAAACCTGTTGGTATTATAAACAACATCCTGAGTGTTGAGATTCCTGAAAATGGTTTGATTGTTTTCATCTTCCCCAATAAACAGCTCCTGTCCATATGAATTTATGGACCACCCCAAGCCTGCACCAATGGCAATATTCCTTTTCTTATTAAGAGGCATATCCCTTATAAATCCTAGATGGAAACCTCCTGAAAAACCAGATTGGGAAATATCTTCTGGGAGATCTGTTAGCAAATGAAAGGTTAATCCAAGATAGAATTGATCTTCCCGGTACAAACTATCAATAACTGTTGGCACGAATTCCTGAGAATCAGGTATAGAATCATTATCAATCTGAGCCCATGCAGGGACCAAGGTTATAAGCATCAATAAACCCGTGTACAGATTCTTCATTTATCAGGAAATTATTCAAAAACCCCCGGGGCAAACCCACAAGATAGGTCCAGCGAGGAAAATACTTTAAAATTTCGAGGCAAGCCAGCCTGAATGATACGGGCAGGCCTCTGGAAATTAAGCCCTCCAGGAGGGATTAAAATAAGGTGTATTTAGCAAGAGGTGAATATAAAAAAAACATCCCGAATTCCAGAGTATCCGGAAGGGATGTTTTTTAAACAGTAATTTAAATAAATCTTAATTCTTAGTTATATCACCAATACGTGTGGTATAATTAATTTTTAAGGCTTCTGCTTTTCTCAATTCTTGTTTAATATCAGAAACCAACCCCATATTTGTTTCAATATCTACTTTTAGAGCAGTTGTTAAATAAGGGATTAACTCCTCCCGCTTGGATTCTCTTTCAGCATAAATAAATTTTTGCACATCACTAACATCTGCAAATTTATCGTTTAA
>JAWOHC010000247.1:0-2852 GCA_046496275.1 Gillisia sp. | reverse complement strand
CAATAAAAAAACCCGGACTCTAATTTAGAATCCGGGTTTTTTAATACTTGAAATTGAATTAATTTATCTTGTTGCGTTTACGCTCATTTTCGGTTAAATAAACCTTACGCAATCTTATGAAATGTGGAGTAACCTCAACATATTCATCTTTTTGTATAAACTCTAAAGCCTCTTCCAGGGAAAACTTTACCGCTGGAACGATCTTAGCTTTATCATCGGCACCAGAAGAACGTACGTTAGACATCTTTTTGGTCTTGGTAATATTTACCGCGATATCATCCTGACGGGAATTTTCTCCAATTACCTGTCCTTCATAAATATCTTCTCCCGGTTCAACAAAAAACCGTCCTCTGTCCTGTAATTTATCGATAGAATAAGGAATTGCTTTTCCTCTTTCCATAGAAATAAGAGAACCATTCTGTCTTTCAGGAATTCCACCTTTTAAAGGTTGGTATTCTTTAAACCTGTGAGCCATAATTGCTTCCCCGGCAGTAGCCGTTAGCAATTGATTTCTCATTCCTATAATTCCGCGTGACGGGATCATAAATTGAATGATCATTCGCTCTCCTTTGGTTTCCATGCTTAAAAGCTCCCCTTTACGTATGGTTACCATCTCTACAGCTTTCCCTGAAACATTTTCAGGAAGATCTATTGTAAGCTCCTCAATTGGCTCACATTTCACACCGTCAATTTCACGAATGATTACCTGTGGCTGTCCAATTTGCATTTCATAGCCTTCTCTTCTCATGGTCTCGATCAATACTGAAAGGTGCATGATTCCACGGCCGTAAACCAAAAACTTATCGGCACTACCGGTTTCTTCCATCCTTAAAGCAAGATTTTTCTCAAGCTCTCTGGTCAAACGATCTTTGATATGTCGCGAAGTCACAAACTTTCCATCCTGTCCGAAGAAAGGAGAATCGTTAATGGTGAAAAGCATACTCATCGTAGGCTCATCGATAGCGATTGTTTTCAATCCTTCAGGATTTTCGATATCTGCTACGGTATCTCCAATCTCAAAACCTTCAAGACCTACCAATGCACATATATCTCCTGCAACAACTTCTTTTACTTTTAATTTTCCTAAACCTTCAAAAGTGAAAAGTTCTTTTATTTTTGTTTTTTTAATGCTGCCATCACGTTTTACCAACGCAACCTGCATTCCTTCTTTTAGCGTTCCTCTTTGAAGACGACCAATTGCGATACGCCCTGTAAATGAGGAGAAATCCAATGAAGTGATTAGCATTTGTGGAGATCCTTCGTGAATAATAGGAGCAGGAATATGTTCCAGCACCATTTCCAACAAAGGTTCAATATTGTCTGTCTTCACATCCGGATCGTTACTCATCCAGTTATTTAAAGCCGACCCATATACCGTTGGGAAATCAAGTTGCCATTCTTCGGCACCCAATTCGAACATTAAATCGAACACTTTTTCATGCACTTCTTCCGGAGTACAGTTTGGTTTATCTACTTTATTGATAACCACACACGGTTTCAACCCAAGGTTTATCGCCTTTTGAAGAACAAAACGTGTTTGTGGCATAGGACCTTCAAAGGCATCCACTAAAAGCAGAACCCCATCGGCCATATTCAATACCCGTTCTACCTCACCACCAAAATCGGCGTGGCCAGGAGTATCAATAATATTGATTTTTGTATCTTTATATACTACAGAAACGTTCTTGGAAGTAATGGTAATACCGCGTTCTCTTTCAAGATCGTTACTATCCAAAATAAGATCTCCTGTATTTTCATTGTCGCGGAAAAGGTGGCAATGGTACATAATTTTATCAACCAGGGTAGTTTTCCCGTGATCAACGTGTGCAATAATTGCAATGTTTTTAATAGCTGTCATATAAACGCCTCATTTTTAAGGCTGCAAAGGTAGTCTTTATTTTGTAAATTACAGCATAAGGACATGCCGATTAAAACCTAATTTTTATTCTTGGTATTTTTTTGTTGCAAATAGCCCCTTAAGGGGCCATAACGGGAATATTTAAAAATGGAACCTCACCGCTTAAGCACCTAACGAATTGGATTTGAAAACAGGAAAACAACTATTTATTTAGGTATCCCTGGATAGCAGCATTTAATATTTGCTTAGCCTCCTTTTCATTTCCATATCCAATAATTTCGATCTTATCACCACCTTTATAACTATTAAACCAGATTTCAATAATATTGGTAACTCCTTTAAATTTTAAACCGAGTTCCTCTATGTCATTAATTTCATAAAACGGGGAACCTTCAACCACCGCAATCAATTTATCGTCCTGTTCATTTCTATCCAAAAGATTTAGTACTCCTATAAGCTTAGCCGAAACTATGGAACCCCTTTCCAAAGGTTCTCCTAAAATCAACACGTCCAGCGGGTCTCCATCACCTCCATCTTCCAATGGGGATAGTGTTTGGGGTATCATTCCATAATTTCCGGGATAGCCTAAATAATTCACTTTACGCAAATCACCGTTTCTGGTTTCCAACGCAAGCTCCCCTGTCTTTTTTTCAACCTCCCATTTTTCAACAGTCCCTGTTGGAATTTCGATAATAACATGTATTAAGGAATCTTCACTTAAAGCGCTATAACCATCAATAAAATGTTTATCTCCTACAATTCTGTTTTTATTGCTTTTATCAATTTTCTCTACAATTATATCCTGATCATTTTCCTTTTTGTCTATATTTTTATCGCAGGAATAGTTCAGCGAAAATAATACTGCTAGAAGTAAAAGATTGAGTTTTCTGTATTTCATAATTATTGTTTAAAAAAAAGACTGCTAAGCAACAACTTAACAGTCTTATGATACTTAAGAAGTAACTTGTAATATTTAGAATAATTTTTATCTAAA
>JAWOHC010000412.1:0-5298 GCA_046496275.1 Gillisia sp. | reverse complement strand
AGCTCATGGCAGAGTCGAAAAAGCTTGCCCCGGGCAGGGCTGTTATTGTTTGTTTCCCGGCATTGATCAAATCGGCATCTTCTTCGCCTTCAAATGGAAAAGGCCCCATTCCTAAAATCCCGTTTTCGCTCTGAAATTCCACTTCTATATCATCCCTTACATAATTGGCAACCAACGTTGGGATACCAATTCCAAGGTTCACATAAAAGCCATCCTTTACTTCCTTCGCAATGCGTTGTGCTATTCCGTTTTTATCTAACATTTGTATTGATTTGAAAATTTGTTGATTTGAAGATTTGAAGATTCAAATATTCCTTTTTTTAACTAATAAATTGATATTAAAAACAATATTCTATTTGAAAATTTTTAGATTCTGAAGTCAACGTTTTTTACTACTACTGATAATTTTTGAAATAGTTAAAATATTGGACTTTAATTCCGTTTCGATATCTAGAGGTGGATCCGGATAATGCTTTGAAGCAGTGCAGAGTTTAAGCCAGTAATTTGCCTCATCTGCTTCTTTTGCAGCTATTTTAAATTTGTGAATGAAATCTGCATTACTTTCGGCATTTTGGGCTTCCCATGTATTTGCACCAATAGAAGTTCCACTTTTAAAAAGCTGAGAAGCCATTTCATACTTGTGCAATAATCTTAATTTTTCTGAATAATCCATAACTTCCAATGCAAAACTGAAGGTTTTATTTACAATAAGATTTTCCTTTTCGTTCCTCATAATTTTAACTTCAGTTTTATTCTTTCTTATTTTAACGTTTCACTATTGCTGAATAAAAAAAATCGTCCACGATAACTATCGGGAGTGCAGAGATTAACATAGAATATTTTTACAATATCACATTTTCAAATCTTCAAATTATCACATCTTCAAATCAATCTTTCTTTCTAACTGTTCGCTGCTCAATGCGCTTCTCGTAATCCTTTCCCTGAAAAATACGCTGCACGAAAATTCCAGGGATATGTACCTGGTTTGGATCGAGTTCTCCTGGTTTTACCAGTTCTTCCACCTCGGCTACGGTCATTGTTGCCGCTCCACACATTAGCGGATTAAAATTTCGGGCCGTCCCCTTAAATATCAAATTTCCGGCTTCATCCCCTTTCCAGGCTTTAACAAAAGCAAAATCCGCTTTATAAGCTTCTTCAAGCACATACATTTTTCCGTCGAATTCACGGGTTTCCTTGCCTTCAGCTACTTCGGTGCCATAACCAGCTGGCGTATAAATGGCAGGAAATCCTTGCTGAGCGGCTTGACATTTTGCGGCAAGTGTGCCTTGAGGCGTTAACTCTACGTCAAGTTCGCCACTGAGCATTTGTCGCTCAAATTCGGCGTTCTCCCCCACATAGGAAGAGATCATTTTATTGATTTGTTTTTTTTGAAGTAAGAGCCCGAGGCCAAAATCGTCTACCCCGGCATTATTGGAAATGCAGGTAAGGTCTTTAAGATTAAGACGCACCAATTCTGAAATTGCATTTTCAGGAATTCCACTCAGGCCAAAACCCCCAAGCATAAAGGTCATCCCGTCATGAACTCCTTTCATTGCTTCCTGTACGTTGTTCACAGTTTTTTTGATCATTGAATTTCATTTTGTGGAAATTTACAAAATTAATGATCTTACTACAACGTTTTCTGCAAGGGAATTTAAGTGCGACTTTAAGCCTTTTTAGAAATCAAGTTCGTCTGGAATGTATTGATGATCTCTATTTCTGCCATTGTATTGACTACAATCGATCTCGATTGATAAATTCTCTGGTCTTGGAAAAGCACCGGAGGAAACTTCAAGATCATCGTCTGCGTAGACCTTTTTCATGTAGCCCCCCCAAATAGGCAAAGCCATCGTTGCTCCCTGACCATATCTAATTCCTGGAAAATGAACGGCACGATCTTCACCACCTACCCAAACACCTGTAACCAGGTCTGGCACCATTCCCATAAACCAACCATCACTCTGGTTTTGCGTAGTACCGGTTTTTCCGGCAATTGGGTTTTTAAAGTCATATGGATATCCTGTCATGACACTTTTATAAAAAGGATCATTTACTGCCCAGGTTCCACGAAGTCTTGTCCCGGAACCTCCCTGAGTTACTCCTTCCATAAGGTTCACGGTAATATAGGCAGATTCTTTATTAAGGACGTCCCTGGTTTCCGGCACATGCTGATACAACCTCGTTCCGTTTTTATCTTCTATGTAATTTACTATCACAGGTTTTACATAAACACCTTCATTTGCAAAAGTACTGTAGGCTGAAACCATTTCAAAAACACTCATATCGGCAGTTCCAAGTGCAATAGATGGCACATTTGGAATATCTTTGGTATCCACACCCAATTTATCCAGCAGCTCAATTACCGGTTTAGGACCTGTCTTGGCAATCAATCTTGCGCTTATCGTGTTTACAGATTGAGCAAGTGCTTGTTTTAAGGTAAGCATTCCGTCATATTTATTATCACTGTTGGAAGGGGACCAGTCATTTTGGGATCCCATGTTTCCGGCTTCAATGGTAAAATGATTTCTGGGCAGGGTATCACAAGGAGATAGTTTTAATTGATCTATAGCCGTAGCGTACACAAAAGGTTTAAACGTAGAACCTACCTGACGCCTTGCCTGCTTTACATGCTCGTATTTAAAATGCTTAAAATTGATCCCCCCTACCCAGGCTTTTACTTCACCGGTTTGCGGAGTCATGGACATCATCCCTGCATTAAGAAATGATTTATAGTACAGTATGGAATCGCGGGGACTCATAACAGTGTCTTTAATACCCTGCCAGCTAAACACGCTCATCTCCGCTAATTTATCAAAGGATTCCACAATCTCTTCCTGGGATTTTCCCTGAGCTTTCATCTTTTTCCATCGGTCTGAAACCTTCATGGATCTATTTATGATGCTTTCAACTTCATCTTCATTAATATCCCTGAAAGGAGCTGTTTTATTATTTCTGTTTTGATGATTAAATTCCTTCTGGAGGTTGGACATATGCATTGTTACGGCTTCTTCAGCATATTTCTGCATTCTGGAATCTATGCTGGTATAAATCTTTAAACCATCGCGGTAAATATTGTACTCTGTTCCATCAGGTTTCGGGTTCTTTTGGATCCAGTCTCTCATAAATCCCTGTAGATAAACCCGGAAATAGGTCGCAATACCTTCATCATGACCCTGAGGCGTGAATTCGATTTTCATAGGAAGTGCCTGCAAGGAATCTTTTTCTTCGCTGGTGAGAAATCCGTTTTTCTGCATTTGCTTCAAAACCTGATTTCTGCGTTGCACTACCAAATCGGGCCTGCGAACAGGGTTGTATAATGCTGAATTCTTTAGCATTCCCACCAAAACAGCCGATTCCTGAACTTTTAGATCTTTTGCTTCTTTATTGAAATAAATCTTGGATGCAGAACGAACTCCTACTGCCTGGTAGATAAAATCGTATTTATTAAGATACATGGTGATGATTTCTTCCTTGGTATATTGGCGCTCAAGACGTATGGCAATAATCCATTCCTTGAATTTTTGCATCACCCTTCCGAAGAAATTTTGAGAAACATTGTCTGTAAATAAAAGTTTAGCCAACTGCTGCGGAATGGTACTCGCTCCTCCACGTGCACCTAAATAAACCGCGGCTCTCATAGTTCCAATAGCATCTATTCCAGCGTGTTCATAATAACGCTCATCTTCCGTTGCAACAAGTGCCTGAACAAGATGATTTGGCAAATCTTCGTATTTTATTGGAGTTCTGTTCTCGCTATAATATTTTCCAAGGGTTTCCCCATCTGATGAAAATATTTCGGTTGCAAGGTTGGTTTCAGGATTTTCGAGTTCTTCAAACTTGGGCATTTTCCCAAATGCCCCCCATCCTGCCATAAGAAACAGGATAATGATTATTAAGATTCCAGCTCCAAAAAGTGTCCAGAAACCTATGATGTATTTTGAAAAACCGGCTTTTTTAACCGGTTTAGAAGTTGTTTTTTTTGACGGGTTTGCCATAACTGCACTAAAATTATTTTGGAGCTTCTTCTATCCGAAAACCAATTTCGGTTATACCTTTCAGGTCTTCAATTCCCTGTTCATCGTTATTTTTTCGCATAGCGTGTTTAATAAAAACCACGTATTGGCCGGGTTCTTCAAAACTTACCTGCTCTTTGTACCAGAGTTTACTCTCCTTCACACTCCCAAATCCCGTGCCAAGCCATTCCCCGCTGGGGGCTGCCATTTCATATTCCAGGGTATCTGTAATCACTTTTCCCTGTGGAAACTGGATCTCTGCTATCAAAAATAAATTGCTGAAATCAAATTCGTTGTTATTGCGAACATTTATGAACAGGTCATATTCCTTATCGGGGGCAATATTTTGAAGCTTAAACGCAACAACTGAATCTTTATTCCACGCTGTTGAAATAGAATGGTATTCATCATAAACCCGTTTAGAGTCGCAGGATACAAATCCTATTGCGGCTATAACCAACATCCATAAGAACACTTTATTCATTTTTTGATGGATTTTGTTTTTTGCGTTTATTTTTTCGGCGTTTTTTGTTCGGGGTTTTTGGGGTGTCAAATCGGGTTAAACTATCCTGTCCAACCACATTATTGAAATCTGTTTTAGAAGTATCTACTTTTTCGATTATTACTTCATATTCTTCCAGGCTGTTTATTGGTTCCCGGTCTGTATTTGCCTTTATGATTATATTAGCCTGCTCCGGAGTTAATTTATGCCAGTTCATCCAATCTCCTTCATAGGCATACCATAAAAATCCCTGGAAAATATCTGTTTTTTGACATACCGCAGTTCCTTTTTTGGTGAATAACTTCACTTCTGTTTTTGGAAAGGCTTTGAGGGCATCCAGGTAGGTATCTAATTCGTAATTCAAACAACACTTTAGTTTCCCACACTGGCCAGCCAGTTTTTGAGGATTTAGGGATAGTTGTTGATACCTTGCCGCCGAGGTATTTACCGATCTAAAATCTGTTAACCAGGTAGAACAGCAAAGTTCCCTTCCACAGGATCCAATTCCTCCCAATCTTGCTGCTTCCTGACGGAAACCTATTTGCCTCATCTCAATACGCGTGCTGAATTCTACGGCAAATTCCTTAATGAGTTGGCGGAAATCCACACGTTCTTCTGCAGTATAATAAAAAGTTGCTTTAGAGCCGTCACCTTGAAATTCAATATCGCTTATTTTCATATGAAGGTTAAGCCTGATGGCTATTTCCCGAGCGCGAACTTTCATTTTATCTTCCTTGTTCCTGGCTTCCTGCCAAATATCTATATCGCGTTGCGTTGCTTTCC
>JAWOHC010000202.1:0-15133 GCA_046496275.1 Gillisia sp. | reverse complement strand
ACCAGCGGTAATCCTCCAAAAAAGAAAAGTGATTATTATAAAAAGTGATATAGCAATAATCCAAATTTTTTCCATTTATCAATTTTTAGTTTATGTTTTTTTATGTAAAAGTGTTTTATGATTTTCTTACTTGATTAATTGAACCTTTATTTGGCATCTTCAATTGCTATAAGATTATTGTTTATCCATTTAACGGTTTCCTCTTCCTGAGCATTCATTTTTACTGAATGCCTGCATTATTGAAGAATTTCATTTAATTTCTCATTTAAATTTTCTCCTCTTAAATCTCTACCAATGATTTCACCATTTTGTGAAATTAAAAAATTGTCTGGAATCCCGTTAATACCATAAATTATATAAGCCATATTTTCATATCCACTTAAATCACTTACGTGGTTCCAAATTAGGTTATCATCTTTTATCGCTTTTAACCAGCTATCTTTATCTTGATCAAGAGAAACAGCAAATATCTCAAATCCTTTTGGATGAAATCTTTTATAGGTTTTTAAGAGGTTTGGATTTTCTTTTCGACAAGGTCCGCACCACGCTGCCCAGAATTCAAGTAAAACTACTTTCCCGTCTAAATCAGATAACTTTCTGAAATTTCCCAGGGTATCTTTCATTTCGAAGTCTACATATTTTTCACCTAATTGCGGATTTTGATTAAGTTCAATGTATCTCGAAATTTTCTTGCCGAATTTGTTATTTTTATTTTCGACTGAAAGGTTTTCATATAGTTTTTTTGTTTTTTCTTTACCCCAGGTAGATGAATAAACTGAAAGTATATATGCAGCGTTAACACTGTTAGGGTGTTTATTCACAAATTCCATATCCATCTCTATTTGTTTTTTTATTGGAAGTGAATCCGTCTGTTTATGCAATATTTGACTTAAATCTTCTTCATATGAACCTGTAACTTTTGCATTGCTAAAATCAGATTGAGTTGCATCGAAAGTCATTAAAGTATTTTCTAACCATAAATCTCTATAATGGGAAAAATCTTTTGTTCTTAATACCACTTGAGTTGGAGATTCGGTCAAAACTGTATGGAATACAAATGAGTTATTTATAATTTTTGTGGAATCTATAATTTTATCATCGCTATCTAAATAGAGTGCTACTCCATCCTTGATTCCCTGAGTTTTCCCTTCTAATGAAAATTCTATTTCCTTTTGTTCGTTACAAGAGATAATTAATAAGGTGCAAAATCCAATAATAATTTTTTTCATGACTAATTTAATTTGATGTTTGATTCCAACTATTTATATAATATGTGTTTCAAATCTAAACCCCGATGTATTCAGGGATAATGGTTAATTCCTGCCTTTTAATCACAAGTGGATTTAAGGTGAGTACGGCCGTTTTTTTTTCTTCCAATACAAATCCATTGTCAAGCATTGGCTGAAAACTTTGGCGCCCGGTAAAGTGCCACAACATTTGTCCATTTTAACAGGAATAGTACCAGGATGGTACCTCCTGTACTGGTGAATATTGCGCCCTGCCAGTAAAAAAGTCTCGTCCCCCATTGGTTCCACAACTTCTTACCATATTTTTTTTTGAAATGACCAGAGGTAATACTCCGCCGAAGCAATATGGTTTTTACCAAATCCGATTTCATGATGCCTTGTAATTAGTTTTATTATCGTCTAACGAAGAAAACTATTATTCCTACAATAAAAGCCAAAAATCCTCCTACAGCTATCCAAAGATATGAAGGGTGATGTTTAGCTGTATGACCAATTTTATATCCAAAATTATATGCTGATTTTTGAACTTGAGTTTTGCCTGTAAATTGATTTAATTTTTTATCTGATTTTATTTTAATTGAGTTGAAAAAAGGTTCCTTTTCAATATTTTCAAATTCTGTATTAGTTTTGTACTCAAATGAATAGATATACTTGTTAATTAAGAAATATTCAATCTCGTAGATACTGGAATTCGAAGAATCTTTAAATTTCAAATGATACCCTTTTAAGCTATCTTTTTCTATCAATTTTTCAGACTCAAGTTTAAATTTGGAATTATTAACATAGGTTTTGGCTAGAGATTTGTAATACTTTCCTAGACTTTTTAAGTCATAAGGAAGATTAGAATCATAAATATTAATACTATCGTTTTCAAACAATTCTTTTTGAACTAAAAATTCAGAATTTCCAATCGTTGAATGAAACTGTATAATAATCTTATTGTTTTTAAGAGAATCAATCTTAATCTCCTCGCCCGGAATTTTAACTGAAATTATTGAATCAATTTCATAAATATTTTGACTCCATAAATTATTTGATGAAATAACAATTATACATAGTAATAGTATCTTTTTCATATTTGGCTTTTGTTATATGTTGCATTTTTTTCAATTTGTTACAATTTTCTGTTAAATTACTTACAACTCAAGGTTTTTGTCGGACATTAAAGCCAACTCGTTATACTATATCTACTTTAATTCTTAACATCAATTTGTTCAGAGATAACAGCAAGTTTTAGTGCTAAATATTTTTTTTCTCAAATTCTACTCTATACTCCCCTAACCATTCCCAATTTATTCACCGCTTTCTATTCAACAGACCTCACAGGTTCAAAAACCTGTGAGGTCTCAAATCGCGTAAAAAATGGCACTTTCTATGCACCCTCTACTACCGCGATTTCCTCCTCCGTCAACCCATAAAGCAGGTAAACAAGCTGGACAATTTCTGCATTTACTGTATTAATGAAGTGATTGGTTTCGTAGTAGGTCTTTTTCAGAAAATCTATTACCAGGTTCTTATGAAATTCTTCAGATTCTTTATCATTGGTCCTGTCCAGAAGTTCGATAAGGTTTTCCTTGAAGCCTTCAATTTGCGTCCGGTTGGGCTTTACTTTTAAAAAAGCTTTGTTGAGTGCTTTTCGGGGCTTGAGTATGTTTGAATTCCCTGAATTTAAAGCCTGTTCCATCTGCATGAAGTGCGGAGTTTTGTATTAAGCCATTCAGCATATAGGGATGCAGTTGCCGTTATTTGTTAACGAGATCTTAAAAGTAGTATAATTTTTGAATTTATTGTGAAATAACAGGGGAAAGAGTAAAGAATTCAGAAAAAAACTGCCGCATTACGGAAAACCGTAATGGAGTATGCTTATCCTGAATTACTTTTATGTTTATGAGAGACGATTTAGATAAATATTATATCCCTAAAACCTTTATAAAGAAAGAGATGCGCTATAACTTTTTTAATCGGATTTATTCTTGGCGTGGCGTCTGTGCTTGTTTTAGGTGCTTTTATAATTCTATTTTTTCTTTGAATTTATAAAAGGGATGAAAGCCTGGTGCAATGACGATTTTTTCAAGTAAGGAACTCCAATCCCAAGCTATCAAAAAATGTTTTGCATTTCGTAGCAACTGCTGCCACGGCTACCACCCGTTCACCGTTGCAACGGCTGAATTATTTTTTCTCGCGACCTGTTTTGTCGCCTTCTCCTCGTTTCTTTACTTCACTAACAAAGAGAAGCAATTATGAACATCCTTTACCAATCACAGGGAAATGAGGGTTTTTTTGTAGTAACGATGGTAAAAGTTTAGGGATTCAGGTAGCTTGGATTACGATCAATTTTCGATAGGTAATTCCTCTTCGCCTTCACCGTGTGGGGAATAAAATTATTTTTTCAGGGCAGCCAGTTTTTGAAGCGCCTCATGAACCCTTCACTCTACACTTTTGTCAACCTTGAATTTTTTGAAATTGAAACTTTAAACTTTGAACTTTGCAAACCCCAAACCATAAAAATTTTTCATATCATAAGATAATTTAAAATTGATTTTAGTGTTTCTTTACAACCTTGGATAGCTGTACAAAGCTTGATTTAACCACTGAATTGCCGCTTTTGGGTAGGCGATTTTAGCTGTTCGGGTTTTTGTTTTAAATGTTATCTTTTCGTTT
Source organism: Gillisia sp. (assembly GCA_046496275.1). Lineage (GTDB taxonomy): Bacteria > Bacteroidota > Bacteroidia > Flavobacteriales > Flavobacteriaceae > Gillisia. The sequence goes on along the minus strand of JAWOHC010000202.1, from coordinate 11,225 downwards.
ATATTTCATATTAAACATATCAAATACTTGCAGCAGAGTAAAGAACAGTTTGACACCATAAGATAAAATAAAGTTAAATAAAGACTTGATTGTCAGAAGTTTATCGTAAATTTCTACTAAATCCCCTAGATTTTCTCGTTAGCCTTTTATGCTATAATGACGCTTCGGCCGTGCATTAAGGTTTCGTTATTCCATTTAACCATTAAAACCACAATAGTATGAAAACAATTGAAAAACCATCTGTAAAGTCAGTTCTTAAGATCGCCTTTGGGGCCTTTCTTTTCCTGGCGTTTTCCTGCAGCCCGGATTCGACGCTGAAATTTGAAGAAAACCTGGAGGAGGCGAATGCCAAATCTAAAAAGGCATTAAATTCTATTTTGAAAGAGTTAGCCAGTGGCGCTACCCTGAAAGCAGCCAATGGTATCGACATTGGACCAGATGGCAATCTATACATCGCCAGTATTCTTGGTCAGGAAATTGTCGTGATGAATAAGCAAAACGGAAAGATCATCAAGCGGCTTGGACTAGAGATGGGTGTGAAGAGTCCTGATGATCTTGTATTTGGTCCGGATGGATCCCTCTATTGGACTGACATCCTGGTTGGGGAAGTAGGGCGAATGACTCCGGAAGGCTTAGTGACCAAACAGTTTGTTGCTCCTGGTGTTAATCCGATTACGTTCTCAACAGATGGGCGTCTCTTCGTGGCACTTGATTTCCTGGGCGACGGGCTGTATGAGCTTGACCCCGATCTTATTAAGCCTCCTCGACCTATCATCGAAGCTACTCCAGGAAACCCTTTTCCTCTTGGTTTTTTCAATGCATTTGACTTCGGTGCTGACGGGCGCTTATACGGACCTCTGTTCGCCGCAGGTTTGGTTATAAGTGTGGATGTCGGTGATTTGGGAGATCCCCCTTCATCGGATCCTTTTGTGGATGGAATCGCGCTGGTAGTGGCAACAGGATTTGAGAATCCTGCAGCTGCAAAGTTTGGCCCGGGAGGAATTCTTTATGTAGTGGATCAAACAGGTGAAGTTTTTAAGGTAAATCCTGAGACCGGTAACAAAACACTGTTCGCTACCCTTGAACCTGGGCTTGATAACCTGGTTTTTGACTCAGATGGCACCTTATATATCACCAATGCTGACCAAGGATGGGTGGCCGAGATACTGCCAAGTGGGCAAGCTCGCACCATCAGCCGTGGAGGAATGATAGCACCTCAAGGCCTGGCAGTCATACCAGGTTCGAATAAGCAGGATGCTGTGTTTGTAGCTGATCTATTCAATTTGAGACAATTCAATGGACTTAACGGAAAAGCGGAAAATATTTATAAAGGCTTTTTAGTCCCTGTAAATTCGCAGTCACTGATATTACCGATGAATCTTTCATCCGATGGGAACAACCTGGTGATTTCATCTTGGTTTAGCGGTGCGGTACAGGTCTGGGATCCCAAAACTCAACAAGTACTAGAGAATTATCCAATGGGGGCTCCTATTGACGCCATCCGGTTCAAGGATGATATTGTAGTGTCCGATCTGGGATTGGGTGGTGTTGTCTGGGCAAGTGATAATTCGATGATACTTCCAATAGACAACGTAAATGTATTTGCACCCGGTGGTTTGGCAACTGATGGCGAAACCGTATGGATGGCCGACTGGGGCACAGGACTTGTTTGGCAGATAGATTTTGATGGTAAAACCCCGAATGCACCTGTTGTTGTTGCATCCGGTCTGGCGAATCCCGAAGGATTGACTTTGGATATGGACGGACATTTATTGGTGGTAGAAACGGGTGCTTCACAACTATCCCGTATCGACTTGTTCACTGGAGAGGTGACTAAGATTGTGGATGGCCTTGAACTTAGTGGGCCCGGTCTGGAAGGCTTCCCTCCAACCTGGTACTTTGATGGGGTAGCCATTGGTCAATCCGGTGACATCTATGTTTCTGGTGGCGGAGCGAATGTCATTTACCGCATCTCGTCAAAAAAAGGTTCATAAAGGTCATTGAAGGAGAAGTTTCAAACCATTAGAGTTGGAGAGTATTGTTGGACTTTACTTTTAAAAAAGCTTTGTTGAGTGCTTTGAGGGGCTTGAGTATGTTTGAATTCCCTGAATTTAAAGCCTGTTCAATCTGCATGAAGTGCGGAGTTTTGTATTAAGACAAAATGCACGTAGGAATGCAGTTGTCGGAGTTTTGTTAATGAGATCTTAAAAGTAGTATAATTTTTTAATTTCTTGTTAAAGATTAAGGGAAAGAGTAAAGAATTCAGAAAAAAACTGCCACATTACGGAAACCCGTAAAGGATTATCCTCATCCTGAACTACTTTTATTAGTATGAGAGACGATTTAGAGAACTATTATATCCCAAAATCCTTTATAAGGAAGGAGATGCGCTATAATTTTTTAATCGGGTTTATTCTTGGCGTGGGTTCTGTGCTTGTTTTAGGTGCTTTTATAATTCTATTTTTTCTTTGAATTTATAAAAGGAATGAAAGCCTGGCGCAATGACGATTTTTTCGAGTAAGGAACTCCAATCCCTGGCGATCAAAAAATGTTTTTGCAATTCGTAACAACGGCTGCCACGGCTAATTTCTGTTCAACGTTGCTATGCAAAAATCATCTTCCATCAAATTTTTAGCAACAGTTTTGAGGTCTCATTCACGATGTCTTATATTATTAATCTACCGCAGAACTTCAGTTGGAGCTGCAGGAAAAAATAGCGCGGAAAAAGTTACCCGTACCTCTATTCTAGAAAAAGTAATCGCTTTTTTAAAAGAGGTTTTGCGCATTGAGAAGCTTTAAAAAATTGGATGCTCTATGTAATTGAAAAGACTAGGTATTAAAGTCTTCAAGGGAGAATATCGGGACATAAATTTAGACTTCAAAACCCCAACCCATCCATCTAATAATCTGATTATCAGTATATTTTAGGGGAAAACAACTATATTTTTCTCGATTAAAATATGCTACTTTTATGTTGAAATTATAATATCTCCCTGCCCTCCAACCTTAACCCTCCACTTCCATTAACCCCCCAGATTAGGTTTATGCTCCCTTAAGATTCCTTAAATGGAATTTGTGATCTTCTTTTTTAGCCAATCATTTAATTTTATTATTATGAAAAAATTACAAATATTCCTATTTGCATTAGCAGTGGGTTTGGCCGTGACCTCCTGTAGTGAGGATGATACGGAATTTAGACAGGATAATGCTTCCAAAGCAAGTATTTCCTTTGGTGCCATTTTACAGGATATGGAGACTAACCGCCTTGCTTCCAAACAAGCTCTGGATGAATTTCCGGAGTGTACAGATGATGAGGTGTCGTATGTTAGGATTATTCTTTCCCGGGATGGAGTGAATGTTGTGGGCAGCCAGGCAGAACCATTTAGGATAGACCTGGTAGCAAACTAAATTTTTACACAGGAGGTACCCGAACTGGAATTAAGCCCGGGCACCTATTCCCTGGATTATTTCGGGGTATATAACGCGGGTGGCGATCTTATTTGGCTCGCTCCAGGCGCGGGTGTTTTTACAGAGTATTTTGATAACCCCCTACCATTGGCTATAGAACTCAACGCCGGGGTAAAAAAGTATGTTCAGGTTTCTGTACTGTGTTTTGATAACAGGTTTGTGAATGAGTATGGATATCTATTCTTTGATCTCAATCCCAACCGGGCGATTGAATTCTGTATTTTCGGTAACTACTGTGATGAAACCGGCAGGCATTACCCTGCAGCCTTTAGTGTGAACATCTGGGCCTATAGCAATGGAGCCACCGGAGCACAATTGTATACCAATCTAAGCAATACGGTTGCAATGAATGATGCCGGGGATTATGCCGGAACGCCCTTGTGTATTGCCTTACCCGATACCGCAGGCCTGGACGAATATTATATTGAAATAAGCCTGTTGAATTCTGATGCCTATGGAAATGTGACTGAAGGTGTAATTCGCTCCGGGGTAATCACCGATGAGGATGTGAGAAATCTTTTTGACGGGGCAGATGCTACAAATTATTTCCACTTTAGGGAAGGAGCTTGTAACCTAAGCGATTCGCCAGACCTTTTTAGTGATGATGGGACGAGTCTAAATTACGGTAATGAGGCGGTGTTAAGTTGGAATGAATTATTAGCTGAATCTATTAACCAGCAAGTATCACAGCCCATAGAGGTTAAGACCTATGCAATGGCTACTCTGGCCATGCACGATGCATTGAATAATGTGGTTCCAAAATATGAAACCTATGCACTGGATAATTCACAGGTAAATACAGATGATATAACAAACCAGAATATTCACAGCATAGCAGATGCAGCAGTATCGCAGGCAGCAAGAAATATGATCGTACATCTTTACCCACCTGCCACTGCTGCTGCAGATGCATTGCTTAGTTCAATACTTTCTCAAATCCCGGATTCTGAACTTAAAACCAGGGGTATACAAATTGGAATGGATGCAGCCGCTGCTGTGTTAGCAAAAAGAGCGAATGATCCTGCCTTAGCATTTGAAAGTTATCCAGGTGGCACAGAGCCGGGGGAATATCGGGTTGATTATCCTCCGTTTATGAATGCCACACCTGCTTGGCCGGCAAATTCAGTTTTTGGCGCCAATTTGGGTGAATTTACTCCATTTGGTATTCTATCCAGTGATCAATTCATGGATGAAGGTCCTTACCCTTTAAATTCCAGTGAATATATAGCCGACTATAATGAGATTAAAGCACTTGGATGTCCCAACTGTCCTGCAAAAACTGCAGAACAAACAGAAATTGGCACGTTTTGGGTAGAAGGGCCTTCAAGTTTATTTAACCGAATGGCCAGAGACCTTATAGTACAGAAAACTCTGGATGGCTGGGAAGCTGCAAGATTAATTGGGATTATTCAAATGGCGACAATGGATTCTTATATAGCCTCCTTTGAAGAAAAGTTCCACTTTAAATTTTGGAGACCTATAACAGCCATAAGGGCCGGGGATTCAGATGGCGTTGAGGAAACAATAGGGGATGAGACATGGACATCCACCTTACCAACCCCGCCAAACCCTGAATTTCCATCAACTCACTCCTATGCTGCAGGAGCTGCCGCTGTGATTTTTAAAACCTATTTCAATAGCGACCAGGTTAACCTTACTGTGATAAGTCCTTATTATTTACCGGGGGTTGAACGTCAAATGAGCAGTTTTTCACAAATAGCTCATGAGAAAAGTATATACGGCCTCTATATAGGTCATGACTTTAGACATGGTTTAGAAGTGGGTGAAAGTAATGGCAGGGAGCTTGGAGCGTATGTGTTCGAGAATAATTTGAGAGAATTACCATGATCTTTTAAGATTTAATACTCATTTAGAATAGTCCGAAACTTTAAAAGGATCGGTCTATTTTAAATGAGTATTATCTATCCTGTAAATTAAGTAGCACCGTAAATAACTGATCTTCAAAATATTTAAATGATAACACCTATACACTTAGTTATTATATTAAGCTACTTATTGGGAAAGTTATAATTTGCCGATCCCTCCTTTCTTAACCCTCCATATCCAAGCCCCCAGATTAGGTTTATGCTCCCTTAAGATTCCTTAAATGGAATTTGTGATCTTCTTTTTTAGCCAATCATTTAATTTTATTATTATGAAAAAATTACAAATATTCCTATTTGCATTAGCAGTGGGTTTGACCGTGACTTCCTGTAGTAAGGATGATACGGAATTTAGACAGGATGAAGCTTCCAAAGCAAGCATTTCATTTGGTGCCATTTTACAGGATATGGAGACTAACCGCCTTGCTTCCAAACAAGCCTTGGATGAATTCCCGGTGTGTACAAATGATGAGGTGTCGTATGTTAGGATTATTCTTTCCAAGGATGGAGTGAATGTTGTGGGCAGCCAGGCAGAACCTTTTAGGATAGACCTGGTAGCAAACCAAATTTTTACCCAGGAAGTGCCCGAATTGGAATTAAGCCCGGGCACCTATTCCCTGGATTATTTCGGGGTATATAACGCAGGTGGCGATCTTATCTGGCTCGCTCCAAACGGGGGTATTTTTACAGATTTTATTGACAATCCCCTACCACTGGCTATAGAACTCAACGCCGGGGTAAAAAAGTATATTCAGGTTTCTGTACTGTGTTTTGATAACAGGTTTGTGAATGAGTATGGATATCTTTTCTTTGATCTCAATCCCAACCGGGCGATTGAATTCTGTATTTTCGGTAACTACTGTGATGAAACCGGCAGGCATTACCCTGCAGCCTTTAGTGTAGATATCTGGGCCTATAGCAACGGAGCAGCCGGGGCACAATTGTATTCCAATGTAGGCAATACGGTTGCGATGAACGATGCCGGGGATTACGCAGGCACTCCTTTGTGTATTGCCTTACCCAATACCGCAGGACTGGATGAATATTATATTGAAATTAGCCTGTTGAATTCTGATGCCTATGGCAATGTGACTGAAGGAGTAATTCGCTCCGGGGTAATCACCGATGAAGATGTAAGAAACCTTTTTGATGGAGATGATGCTACAGATTATTTCCATTTTAGAGAAGGAGTTTGTAATCTTAGCGATTCACCAGACCTTTTTGGGGATGACGAAGGCCAGGGGTTTACCAGAATGTATGATGCAGATGTGGCAACCCAATGGTTTAGTTTGCTGGCAGATCTTTCAAAGAATACGTTTTACTTTCCTCTCCCCAGTGCAAGGCTCTTTGCTTATTCAGGACTTGCTTTGTATGAATCTGTTGTTCCCGGGATGCCGGATAATCAATCTATTTTTTATCAATTAACTGGACAAACAATTGAACTTGATGGTGAATATTTCTGGCCTGCCACTGCCAATGCAGCCCAGGCCGAATTGGCCAGAAAACTATTACAGGATTATCCGCAACCCCCAAACCTTGTTGCTATTAATCAATTGGAGGCTGATCTTATGGATACCTTCCCATCTTTTATCCCACAGGAGCAATTGGACAGAAGTGTTGAATTTGGAAAATATGTAGCAGGGCTGGTTTATGAATGGAGCAAGACCGATGGATTTTTTACTCCCTGCCCACCCTACATTCCTTTAGGCGGGCCAGGAAACTGGGAACCCACCCCTCCAATGTTTTTTCCGGCAGCCGGTTCTTGTTTGTCTGCTATGAGAACATTTGTTCCTAACATAGCACAATCTGTAATGCCTGGCCCTCCTCCAGCCTATTCCACCGATCCGGGATCGGAATTTTATCAAATGAATGTAGCCGTCTATGAAACAACCCAGAATTTAACTGCTGCAGAGCTTAATATTATTCAGGCCTGGCGGGATAATCCTCCTGCAAATTACAATGGACCGGCACATGTTATAAAACTCTCTGCTCTACTTCTGGATCAGGAAAATGCAAACCTGGAAGAGGCTGCAGTTCTTTTTGCAAAACAGGGAATAGCCATATTTGATGCCATTCCATCAATGATGACCACAAAATATGAATATGTACTATTGAGACCTACAACTTATATTCGAGGTGTTCTGGGACATACAACCTGGGAAAGTGTTTATCCCGCTCCCCCACACCCCTCCTATCCTGCAATTGCTCCGGGTGTTATTGCAGCCGCAGTGGAAGTTCTTGAAGGGCATTTTGGCACTAACTATGCCTTTGTAGACGCCACCCAGGAAGCATTGTACGGCATATTTTCTTTTGGCTCATTTTCAGAATTGCTGCAACATGTGGGGATAAGCCGAACTCACAGCGGTATAAATTACCAGCTTTCAGTAGATACTGCTATAGAAATGGGAAGGACCGTAGGAGAGCATGTGAATGCTATGAATTTTGAAAATTAGAATAAAAGTTTTTTAAAAATAGATTGTTTATTAACGATTAGTCAGCACTTCGAGAATTGCCTATTTATAACCCTTCACAGGTGTAAAATCTATGAAGGGTTATATTTTTTTGTATTTATTATCCGGGCTTTTCATATCTCATATCTGGTTAACTACTGCTATTATTTTTTTAATTAGAACTGCAACGGTTCATTTATTTTTTCTCGCGAACTATTTTGTCGCCTTCTCATCGTTTCTTTACTTCACTAACAAAGAGAAGCAATTATGAACATACTTTACCTGCACGGCTTAAAAAGCACATTGAAAAAAGAGCAACGCAAAATCCTGCAGAACTACGGAAATGTATTCCCCCGGACATTTAAAGGCTGCTTTAATATACCTCGTACAAGGTAGTTACTAAAACTCCTTTCAAATCACGGAATCCCACAGAGAATAACTGTTTTACTTCTTTGACCTTAAAATTAAACGGTGACGCTAAAAGATTTACACCACTTTGCTTCTTTAGTCTAATTCCCTGGCCGGAGATAATATCCTTATTGGGTTCAAAATCTTCTTCCGGTATATGCTCGGTTAGAATAACATATTTAAAATCGTATAATTTTTCTACCACATCTTTTATTTCCGCATTCGATAAATGTTGCAACACCTGCCTTAGAATCGCACAATCTCCCGAAGGCAGAACATCTGTTGCAATATCTAACGCATGAAATTCTAAATTATCTGCCTGAAATTCTTTTTTATTATGTGCTATGAGCGCTGGGACTATGTCTATAGCAATATATTTTTTGGAGTACTTTACCAGTTCTTTACCAATATTAAAATCCCCGCAACCCAGATCACAAATTACCGGTGGAACTTCAAAATCCTTTAGAAAAGAGGATACTACCGCTATATACGGATTTACTGTTTCAGGATGATGTGAGCCTAAACCAGAGTAAAATTCAGATTTGTTACCACCCCACAAGTTGTTTTCATAGATTTGAGCCATGGCATCTTTAGTTGGCCAGGGCTTTTTTATTTTTTTATTTTTTGTCATTTAAAAGATAATAATTGGTTTATTACTTTAAAAAAGTGTGACTCTAATTGTTCTGCTAATTGTATATTTTTCCCCACGCATCCTCCCCTTTAAATTCCTCCAACGCCTCCTTAGTTATCGCGTTAATATTGACCATGGAATTCATTGATCTGTTAGGAATCAAAGACTGATTCCTGCTCCAAAATTAAGGTTGGAGGTATATTCTTTAGTATTCAGCGGAGTTTTACTGTCAAAATAGTAATTGTAAAGTACAAAAACTTTAAACCAACCGGAAAGGGGAATGTCCAACCTGAATTGTTCGAGGATCCTGTAATTGCTCAAATCATTGTAAAGCGGTTGATAATAAACTGTATTGGCAACAGAAAATTTCAAGGATTCTGCAGAATATGATAAAGTAAGGTAGGTACTGTTGCGGTGGTTATAATTAGTAGTTCCTGCCCGCTCACTATATTCAACTTCATACATATAGCTGTTGCCGGCATATCCCGTGAAACGTTCTTTATCCATCCATTTCACCCTTAGCCCTGCGCCAATAAGATTGCGTTGTTCTACCACCAGTAGTTGGTTGTATTGTCCCTGAATAAAGCTTTCAAATCTCAATGATGGTAACTTGTTAAACTTGTAGTTAAACCTGCCGTGAAGAAACCAGGCATTCTGCAGGTTCTCTGCTCCGGTATCTATAAGCCTGTAATTTCCCAGAAGGAAATAGATCTTTTGAAGGTCCTTTGATTTCAGTTGCGTGGTAATGGCTGCATCTATCTGGTTCACCTGTTTCCCGTCATTATTATTGTGGTTGAAAGAGAAATCCCCGTTTAGTGCAAATCTAATTGAATCGGTCTGCATGCGTTTGGATTCAATATTCACCAGTTGCGCCGAGAGGAGTGCCGGAACCAGTATAAAAATGCTTAAAAGTAGAAATCTGATCATACTGTACAATTAAAGCCAAAAGTAAAAAACATCTTTTTAAATAAGACTATATAACCACAAATACCTGTTTTATCAACATAATCCCTTTGTTACAAAGCAACTTTTAGATATCCTCCCGGTCATCATCTTCTTCAAAATCCTCCAATTCCTCCAATTCCTCCAATTCCTCTTCCGTGATCGCATTGATATTGGCCAGGGAATTCATCAGGTTTTCCAGCGCATCGTAAAAGTCGATTAGCTTATTGAGATTTGCATCCGGGGTGCCTTTGAACTGTTCGATTTCAAAATTATAAGTGTCGCCCACGGCGAAAACTTTATTGACTTCAGCCAGTTCGCCCAACATCCCAACGTTGATGGTCCGGGTGAGGAGTTCTTCGTGTGTTTTGAGCAGGAATTTGTAGGTGAGGAGGATTTTTTCGCGGTACGGTTCCATGGTTGTTTGTTTTGAATTAAACTACAATTTAAGGACAGATGGCGCCAAAGTATGTCGTGGTAAAAAAATACTCTTTTAAAGGATTTAAAAGAATGAACGAGGAAATTGTATGCAACTTCGATCGTGTAATGGTAATTGACGATACCCTTATAGACCTCTATATTGCATCCTGTATGATTACCAGGTATTTATAACTTCCTCTTCGAATGATGTGGATGACCTTGATTGCGCAAACAAGGACCGAAATATTTTAGCAATGATGGAAAAGCCAATTACAAAGGAATTTCTTACCAGAATTTTAGATAGCCCAAAGAAATTACCAAAAAATTAAAAATCGGCATCAATATTCAGCCAGCAATCCAATCAATTCTTATTCACAATATAATCCAACAAAATGAAGGCAGGGTTTCGATGAATTTATGCATCCTGCAGATATTGAGGTCGGTTTAAAATTGATGAAAGTGCTTCTAAGTTCAGAAAGAATTTATAGCCTGGGGAAAATCTGATCAAGACGAAATAGTTAAATATTAGGGATTACGAAAGAGCAAAATAAGCGTACTGAAAATGTACAGAATTCCCTAAACCATTAATAAAACGCATTCCCCTGTTCCCTATCCAGGATTACTCATATCCCGTTTCTTAACCTTTAACTTCAAATCCCTTTCCCCGTTCAATTCTTTTTGATCGAGTACCACGAGTTAAATATATTTTATGCTTATCCGTTGAGGAACCTAAACACAGTTTTTGTCCCTCTGAGCGCAGTTGAAGGATCAAACAAAAACGTCCCGACTGCGCTCGACGTGACACTTTTTAGTTCAATTTTGCCTTTTGGGTCTCTTAATAAGATGCAAAAAATGAATTTTTATTTTCAGTGAAGCATTATATCAATACATCTGAAAAAGTGTCATCACTTTCCAAAACGTGTTTTGCATAGGAACATTCCGGAATTATTTTAAAATTTTCCTGCCTTGCAAATTCCACTGCTTCAAACACTAACTTCTTACCTATGCCTTCGCCCTCAAATT
>JAWOHC010000182.1:0-12223 GCA_046496275.1 Gillisia sp. | reverse complement strand
GGAAAAAGTTAAAATTTAACTGAATATTAAGAAATACTCAAGAAGCTGGCGGAATGAAAGCATCACAGCCCAACTGAATCGTCTACAGGGATTAGAAAGAAGGAACTAAAATTAATATGTTTTATACCCTTTTTTTAAATCGCTAAACCTGGAATATCTGTTTAAACCTGATAGATATCACGTTGATACTCGCAGTTTTTTTAAGAATTTGAAGGTTTTTTATTTTTGTAAGAACGGTAGATAAAAAATGCAATTCCGCCAATAAGCAAATATGGAAATATCATTAAATACACAATTCCATCATTAATACCCTGAGCGGTAGCTTCAGACCCTTCGCTTTCCAGCACTGCGCGGCACATTGCACATTGCGCTGATGCCAACGTGGGCAGTAGGCTTAATCCGATGGTGATAATAAAAATTCTGAATTTCATAAATATCAAATTAGTTCCTTTCTTCAAATTTAAGCAATTTTCGGAAGAAGAAAACCTGCTTTTTTATTAATAATAAGGCAACATAAATAGATAAACCAGTACGCCGGTTATGGCAACATATAACCAAATTGGGAAGGTCCATCTTGCTATTTTTGCGTGTTTATCATATTGCCCGGTTAGACCACGATACATCGTAAACAATACCAACGGAACAATAATAGCCGAAAGAGCGATGTGTGTGATTAAAATAAAGAAATAAATATACCTCGTAATTCCCTCTCCTCCATAGGGAACAGGATCGTTGCTTATTTTTGAAATCACATAACTTACCAAAAATATCGAAGAGAGTAAAAAAGCGGCAATCATAAAATTTCGATGCCACTTGTACTCCTTTATTTGCATGAAAAAGTATCCAAATAAAAGCAGCAGTGCGGTTAAACCATTTAAAACCGCGTGGAAAAACGGAAAGGTGCCGGACTGAGTTCCAAATAAATTATACCGTTCAGGAAGATTCATCAGTATCAAAACCAGAACAGGAACTACCACGGAAATGGTAATTATTGTTGGGACGGCAATTTTATCAATTTTTGCTACAGCCATTTTGCTTAAAGTAATTTATTAATATCTTCAATAAGAATGTCTATCTCAGGCTCCTCTTCTCCCTCTACTATCGACTTATTACGCTCAACAGATCCACGATAATAGATTATTGGATTACCAAATTTATCAAGTCTGGAACGCACGTAGCCTTCTTTGTCAATAAGTGCGAAAAGTCCGGAGTGTGCAAAGCCGCCTGGAACGGTTTCATCTTCATCGGCAAATATCCCGAATCCGCTATTGGCCATTTCATAAATTTTGTCCCGATCCCCAGTAAGGAAATTCCAATTAGGATTGGTTACACCATAATTTTTAGCATATTCCTTTAAAACTTCAGGGGTGTCATGTTTTGGATCAATAGTTATGGAAACAATCCCAAAATCCTTATCATTATCAATTTCATTTTGAACCGAGATAAGATTCTCATTCATAATAGGACAAATAGAAGGACAGGTTGTAAAGAAAAATTCTATCACATATACTTTCCCTAAATAATCTTTATCGGTAATAGTATCCCCATACTGATTTATGAATTCGAATTCAGGAACCCGTTTCTTTTCTTCATACTGAATTATATATGAAACTTCGGAAGGGTCTCCTTTTTTGGTTTGCACATTAAGCCTGTCTGTCTTTATGATCTCCTGGCTCCCAATGCGGTCTATTATTCTTGGAATAAAAATGATTCCAAAAATAAGTATGATCAGGGAAATTCCTATATAGGATGAATTTTTCATTTCTAGTCTTCCTCTTTTTTGTTATATTTTTTCAGGGCCAATCTATACTCTGCCAGGATCACCTTTACATCATCATTCATCTTATTATTGAGTTCAGAAACAGACCTGGAATCATACCCATACAGCACTCCTTTATCATCATCGGTATCACGACCCCTAAGGCTTTTGTCTTTATCGATTATAAAAACATAGGGGGCCTGGAGATTTTCATCGAGCTGAAGATTGGTTTGAAAACTATCAAAAACTGTTCTAACCTGTGCAGGAGTTGCATAAACCATTTTCCAGTAATCGGAATTGGTAATTGCCGAAAATTCTTCAATGAATATCTCAGCCTGTGTTCGGGCATCTTCCGGCAAAACAATTACAAATTGAAAGTCCTTGAATTGATAGAATTTATCAAGGATTTTTTGATCCAGGTTAAAGGTATTCCCTTTGAGCTTATCAATATCATTCCCAAAAAAGGCAACTATAGTGATTTTATCCTGAAAGGAAACAGCCGAATCCTGATTGGTATTAAATTGATCAACATCTTTAACCTGTGTGGTTAAAATGGGAAGTTTTGCAAAATGGTTTACACCGGAGGAAAAAAACAAATAAGCAAAAATAGGCAGTAAAAACAATACGCTAAGCACAAGAAACTTCTTCATGAAAACACCGTAATTAGGAATTACAAAAGTAAATAGACGGTTTTTAAAAACCGTCTATTCAAGATTTTTTAACTTTTAAAAGTCCCAGGCTACATGATTGTTTTTAAAAACCTCAAAAACATAGTCACCTTCTGTTAATAAGATAAATAACAGGTAACTAATTAAGAATATAGAAGTCCATACAATGGAACGTCTAAGGCCTTTTGTTTCACCTTCCAGGTGCATAAAGGACCAGGCAATATAGTACGCCTTGTATATTGTAAGAATTATAAAGATCCAGTTAAGCAACTTCATGCTTAAAAAATTTGTTTCAATTAGAAAAGCAGGTCTTATAATCCCCAGTATCACCTCCGCAAGGGTAACTACGGATAACAATATGAAAACATACCAAATCTTTTTGGTATTAGAACCGTGTGCGTGTGAAGAACTGTGTGCCATTTTTTATTTTTTCAGAATTATACAAGATAAAAGAAAGTAAATACGAATACCCACACCAAATCTACAAAGTGCCAGTATAACCCAACTTTTTCCACCATTTCATAATTTCCTCTTCGCTCATAAGTTCCAATGATAATATTAAAGAATATTATAATGTTTATAAGCACACCAGATAACACGTGAAATCCGTGAAAACCAGTAATAAAGAAAAAGAAATCAGCGAATAAGGGAACTCCATATTCATTTTCTCTCAGGTTAGCTCCTTCAACAATACCTTTCCCTTCCAGGTTTAATTTCTGTATGGATTCCTCTCTGGAAAGAATCGTTTTATGACCTTTTTCATCCAGGAGCTGTATGCGTATCAACAGATTATCATTTGCAAGAAATCCAGCTTTTACTTCCTCCAGGGAAACGCTTGGCAAAGACTCCCCTTCACTAAACCAGATCCCAGAGCTGCTTCCCATTGCAACCCTTTCAGAAGGTATTGCAAGAGCAACATCGCCAATTGATACCCGGTCTCCCTCAGCATTAACAAACTGAAGAATATTTCCTCCGGTTGTTGTTACCGCTCCATATTCACCCTTTATAAAATTTTTCCACTCCCAGGCTTGAGAACCAAGGAATATCAAACCTCCTATGATTGTTAACCCCATATAAAAAGTGACTTTCCCTTTCTTCATCTGATGTCCGGCATCTACTGCCAACACCATAGTCACAGACGAGAAAATAAGGATAAATGTCATCAAGGCCACATAATACATTGGAGCATCTACTCCGTGTAAAAATGGAAAGTGATTAAAAACTTCATCAGCGATAGGCCAAGAGTCCACAAACTTGAATCTTGAAAAACCGTAGGCCGCCAGAAATCCGGAAAATGTAAGTGCATCGGAAACAATGAAAAACCACATCATCATTTTGCCGTAACTGGCCTTTAACGGTTCATTTCCACCGCCCCAGGTTTTATCCTCGGTACCTGTTCTAATAACAGTAGCTTCCATATGGAGATTTTGAATTTAATTTGATGGGCAAAAATACATAAATTTATTATCTAAAGAAATATAAAAATACAAACAGGTACACCCAGAGTGCGTCAAGAAAGTGCCAAAAGGTCGCACCAAGCTCTAATCCAAGCATTTGACCCGGTTTATAGCGTTGTTTAAAATGGTTATAAATTACAACCAAAAGAACGATTAGACCCGCTGCCAAATGGGCAAGGTGAGCCATAACCAACACATAAATAAAGGATGTGGTGACCGTACTTTCACTTCCTGTAAAATAATATCCTGAAGAAATTATTTCAGAAAAACCTGCTAATTGCAAAATCACAAAAGCTATTCCCAACCCTAGAGTAACAAGCAATGAGAACGTGGCATTCTTTCTGTTACCTTCTGCAATACTTTTTTTGGCAAACATAAAAGTTAAACTGCTTATAACAATTACCAAAGTGCTCCAATATAAGGATGCCGGTAGCTGAAAATCCATAATCCAGTCTGGACGACTTTTACTTACCACATAGGCACTGGTCAAACCCGCAAACATCATTACCATGCTTGCTATCCCAAACCAAAGCATCATCTTTTTGGCCCGTCCTACTTTTTCCTCTGTTGTTCCTTGCGTTAAATCCATGCTCTTATAAATTTATCTAATACATATACTATTTGAAGCAGCGTGATATAAGACACACTGGCAAACATCAATTTTTTTGCCGCTTTGGCATCCCGCTTTTTGTACAAATCGAAAGCATAATACAACATTCCCAATCCAAGAATTAAAATAATAACTCCAGAAACAGGTGTTAAATAAAGCTTTCCAGTAACCCCAAAAACAGGAATAAGGGAAACTAATATTGTCCAGATCGTATAAAGAATAATTTGTATAGCGGTTCCTTTGTCTCTTTTTCCTGTAGGAAGCATGAAGAACCCACCTTTTTTGTAGTCATCAAACAACCACCATCCTATAGACCAAAAATGCGGGAATTGCCAGAAGAACTGGATCATGAACAATGTTCCGGCCTCGATGTTAAATTCATTGGTCGCCGCTACCCATCCCAGCATAAATGGAATTGCTCCGGGAAAAGCACCTACAAAAACAGACAAAGGTGTTCTGGTCTTTAATGGAGTATAAACACTTACATAAATAAAAATGCTTATAGCCCCAAACATCGCTGTTTTAGGATTTATGATATAAAGAACTATAAGCCCCAGAATAGTAAAAATGCTGGCGATTGTAAATGCCATATTCACCGACATTCTCCCCGCAGGAACAGGCCGGTTTTTTGTTCGGTCCATCAAGACATCCAAATCCCGCTCGATTATCTGGTTGTAAGCATTGGATGCTCCAACCATAAAATACCCACCTACTGCAAGCAATAAAACAGTAACAAAATCAACAACCTCAGCACCCAAAAAATATCCGGCTACCGATGAAAAAACAACACTTATTGCAAGTCGCATTTTAGTGAGTTCCTTAAAATCTGAAAGTATTGATACAGAAGGGATATGTACGCTTGTATTACTCAAAAAAGCTTTTTTTTAATTGGTGCAAAGATACTTCATAATTAGGTTCTAACAAGAAGCTAAAAAGGTTAATTTAAAGGCTGGAATTCTTCTTTACAACTTTGCAATATTGCTAAATTTCACTCTAATAAGTACTTGTATAGAAAACAAAAAAGCATATTCTCACAAAAAACCATCAATATCCCTGTTATTTTTAGACAAAATACCAACTATCCATTAAATAAAGAAAGAACAAATCAAATTGCTGCAACCAAAGACTCCCAAGGCATGCCAAAGGGAAAATTTCTATTTCGGTTTAAAATTAAGGGGCTTAATTATCAAAATACCAGTTAAAAATATCGGTTCTCAGGCCAACATTCAACCAGAGCGTATTGCTCTCAAAATGTTGAGCGGTGTTTTCCATCGGATCGAAATTTCGATAGATCAAACTACCAAATACCTTTAAGTTGGTAACCGGATTTATAATATATCCTGCTTCGGTTTCTGCAAATATTGAAGTGGTTGTATTTCCTTGTCCTATTTTAACTCCATTTTCAAATGCCCGGTCACGTTCACTTCTATAAATTCCTCCTCCGTAATAGGCATTATCCTTTTCAGTATTAAAATCAAATCCCCGCTCGCCCACAATAAACTTAGCGCTGCCATACCATCGGTTATGCCGGTACCTGGCAATTGCAACAAATTCCCTGAAATTCGCACCCCATAAATGAGCCATAGACTGGTTGTTATGCCCATAATTAAGGACTATGGAATTATGGGAATACGTATAAGGACGCACCTGATTATACTCTGCCTGAAGATAAAGATCCGGAACACCAAATGCATCAAAATATTTCGCGCCTAACTGAAAACCAAGCTTGTTTTTCCAACTCTGCTCGCCTCCAAAAACATCTCCGGAAGAAAATTCATCGATGATCCATTGTCCATAAATATTCACATGATCGCTTAATTTATACTTTCCTGTAATCCCTATAAGCGCATTTCCACCCCTGGCTCCTGTAGAAAATTCTATGGCTCGATAAAAAATCACAGGGTTGAGATAATTCACATCAAATCCCCGCCCATTATCATTTTGCCAAACTACCGATTCAAACACCCCAATATTTAGTCGTTTGGTTAAATTAATGCTCAGGTAATGGTTGGCCATATACTTAGTGCGGTAGGAACCTTCTGCAGCTACTTCTTCCCTAACATCCCTAAGGGACATCCAGGTATTGGTATACTTTAATTTCCAAAAAGAAGTATTCAGCTTTAGATATGGATACGGGCTTGCGGCATCGCTAAAAAGAAGTGAACGGTATCCATCACCAATAAAATTTTGCCCATGCCCGAACTGAATATTGAAAAATTCCATCGGACTGTAGGATAAATAACCTTCTGCAACCGGGTAATCATAGCCATTGTTCATAAAATCCTTGGCAATTCCCCTACCAGGAATTATAGCAGGATTTCCACCAAAAGGCTCTATACTTTCCGCATAATGGTTAAAATAATCGGCGAAGCGTCCCTGACTTTCAAAAACAACGGTGTAAAAGTTGAGTTTATCCCCCAATCCTCCCTGAAAAATCGCTCCCCGGGTATTGTTGTAGGTAAGGTCAAAATCACTTTGAAAATCCTTTCCAATTTGCAGGTCCAGAACAACATCCCCAGTAAACCAATAGTTTTCCCCCTGAAAGGTCACCAAATGTTCATTCCATATTTTTTTACCCAACCAGGAAGAAGTATTCTTCTGAAGCTCCTGTTGCTCCTTGTCAAAATCATAGTATTTTGCAACCTCGTTGTATATAAAGGGTTTTGTTGCGGTGTGACTGTTGGTTCCAATTTTGTTAATCGCGGCATCAAACCTGCTGTATCTTTCGTGCGATAACGGAATATTTAAATTACTGGAATTCACATTGCTTTTAAAAGGCTTCGAAACAATGGCATCATATTCCTCCAGAACGTTCTTTTTTTCAGGCACCTTCACCAAACTATTATTCCCTCCAGCTATAACAGGGATTTCTGGATTGACTTCCTCCAATGTACTTAGCGTCATCGGGATCTTTAACGGCATCCGGAATTGCACATAGATGGGCTTTGTATTGTACGTAGCCGGTTTGATTTTAGGCAACATTCCAAAAACCCTTATAATTTCTTCTTTTAATTCTGAATAGATCGCATCTATATAAAGCACTTTGAAATCTCCTTCCCGGGTAACTTCGAAAAGAACATAAATTTCTCCGCTATAATTTTCTTCGGAAACCTTTTCAGGTACTTGAAAGTTTTGAAGTATAAAAGTTCTTAGGGTATTTTTAAAGCAAATTTCTGCCGCCATAAATTCGGCGGATTCGCATTCAGGAAAAACAGGATAGGTTTCAAATTTGGAAATTTCCTCCTGAGACCAGCCCGTAAAAAATATTAAAAACAAAAGAAAGCTTCCAATATTCTTCATAGATGGAGAGATAATGCAATTGGGTTCATCAAGCGGAAAGATACCAATTTTTTTGATGTTTCATAAAAAAGACCAAAAAGAAAAATTCCCAAACCGACGTGCGATTTGGGAATTTTAAATATTATTTTTCTGTATTAATCCTGCACCTGGAATACAATAGGCAAGGAGTACATAACCCCTACTGCTTTTCCTCGCTGCTTACCAGGCTGCATTTTAGGCAAGGAGTTAATTACTCTTGCCGCTTCCTGCTCTAATCTTGGGTGAGGAGCACGTGAACGCACATCGGTAATATTTCCGTTTTTATCTATTTTAAATTGAACGATAATCCTGTTAACACCACTTAAACCTAACTGGCTACCAAGATCTGTGTTAAATTTTCTATTCACAAATTCCTGAACTTTCTCGCTCATACATTTTTTTCGAGCCTCATTATTTGGAAGGTTTTCACATCCCGGAAAAATTGGCACATTTTCAATAACAGCAAAAGGAACATCAGCAATAACTTCATCTACTGGAGCCTCAACGATCTCACGAACTTCTACGATCTCAGCCTGATTGGTCTCTGTAGATTCAATAATAGTTTCTTCCACTTCTTCCTCATCTTCTACAACCTCAATAATTTCGGGTGCAGGTGGTGGCGGTGGTGGTGGTGGTGGCATACTAAGCAATTCCGTAATTGGAATTTCCTCATCATCCAAATCTCCCAGATCTAACTGGCCTTGATCTATCGCATCTCTATCATAGGTTTTCCACTCAATAGCGCCATACGTTATTAAGAGGACTAAAATTAGACCCAACTGCAGAAAGAGGACACTTCTTTTCGTTAAATCGGCTTTTGGATTTTTCTTGGGTTCCATAATTCTTTAATGATTTATAAGGGTTGCTAATGTAAAAAAAATTTTCATAAAAATAAATTAATCTTTTGTTTTAGCTTAATTAAGAATTTTTGAAAGAAAATACTTAACAATAAAGCGATCAAAACACCAATGCTATTTGCCACAACATCAGCCCAATCGGGTTGACGATACGTCGTTAAGGCTCCCTGTAAAACCTCAATTAACATACCAAAAAATATCACTAAAACAGAAATTATAATAAATGCGGTACTATAATTCTGTTTTCTCTCCACTTTTAGCAAATAAAACAACATCCAAATAAAGCTCATACCAAAATAAGCTCCCAAATGAAGCATTTTATCTGTAGGACTAAATGACCCTACAGATAAATCGCCTAAAGGAATAAGTGATGCAATGGTTATAACTATTGTATAACCAATGGCTAAAAGTAAAGCTAATCTAGCCGCCAATTAAATCCAAATAATCCTCCGGACTCATAAGCCCTGAGATTTCACTTTCATCAGCTATTTTAATTTTCACCATCCAGCCTTCTCCGTAAGGATCAGAATTCACCTTTTCAGGAGTATCTTCAAGACTGTTGTTAAACTCGATCACTTCTCCTGAAAGAGGTGAAAATAGATCGGAAACCGTTTTTACTGCCTCTACGGTTCCAAAAACCTCTTCCCGTTCCAGGGTTTCCCCAACGGTTTCTACCTCAACGTACACGATATCGCCAAGTTCTCCCTGGGCAAAATCTGTAACGCCAACCGTGGCAATATCTCCTTCAATTTTCACCCATTCGTGATCTTTGGTATACTTTAATTCTTGTGGAATATTCATATGTAAAAATTTATTGTTTCTATTGGTTTCCCTATAATCGCTGTCGGGAGTAATTCGCAGTTCTTCTTTGCTGTTTGCATTGAATTGCTGCTATGCTCATTTCATTATTTTATACGAAGACAAAGTTAATTTATTATTGGTTTTTGTCAAGCAGTCTGCCATTAATTTCCGAAATTATATCTAAGGGTAACTCCAGACCTGATAGTGGTTTGAGGAAATGCCGTGGAAACCGCATATTCAGAGAACGTATGGTCATAATAGAGGAGCGCCGTGAGGTTCTTGGACAAGGCATAATCTGCCGTAAAATTGATCGCCCAAAGATCCTGCCCGGCTATAACCTGGCTGCTTTCAAGATCGAGATATCTTATAATGTTGATGTTCTTTCTGTAAGCGACATCGGCTTTAAAGTTTAAGTCACTGCTCATCACCCGGTTTCTCCCTCCAAAATTGGTGACGATCTTCATATCTTTTACCCGGTATCCCAATCCCAGGATATATTCATTCCCTTTAATTTCGGTAAGCAAATTATTATCAAAACTAAGAGATAACGCCCTGTCTTTCCTGATCTCGGCTAAAATCCGAATCGCATCATTGGTTTCCAGGTCAATTCGCATTAAGGGGCTAAACATTTCGGTTAAATTGATATTGGAAAATAGCATCCTGTTTTTAAAATTGTTGGACTGATTAAATTCCAATGGATTTTGAGGATTATAATCCAGGTTGGATTGGAATTGATTGATCGTATAACCTGCCCTATACCCATGAGTTAACGAAAATCTTCTGAAATTCTTTCTAAAGAAATCCATTCTCATAAATCCAGTATATTTTATCTCCCAGTTGGGAAGCGGAAAACTACGGAAAGCTCCAAGTTTTACCGAAGAAACATTCTGTCCGGAATAAGCCGCTAAAAACGCAGGCAATAATACTGCCTGATTGCTTTTTCCATACCCAACAGGGTAACCTTCCTCATCTACAATATTTGGATCCCTTCCGTTTTCAGTTGCAAGCCTGCGCGCAACTTCCAGCCTGTTTCCCCTGAACCTTTCAAAGGTTTCTGAAAACTCCTGGTCATTGGTATCAAATGCAGAACCTATAAGAATAGTGGAAATATTGAAATTCCCAAACGTATAAGGAGTCAGTGATTGATATTGAAGGGAAGTTGGATCTACCCTGTAATTTTCAGAAAAAGTTTCTGAAAAAATTCTTCCTGCAGTAAGGTCTATTGTAAGATCCGGAATAAAACTCATAGAGGCCTGAAGATCCAGTTGCTTATTCTGTACAGCGGTATATTGTTGATTAAATTCCTGATAAAGTGTTAACCAGCCATTTCGGGCTGCAAGAGAACGAACATCCTGCTGCCGTCCAAGGGTAAATCCTGTGGTAGGACGCACCGTCCCCATAAACCCTATACTCTGGGTATATCCAGGCAAAAAGATCCCCTTGTTCTCCCTGTAATTCACCTGAAGCCTTTTAATTCCGGTAACAATTCCTATCATGGTATTGTAGCTTTTATCCCCCTTACTTACCTCTGGCCCTCTTGCCGCAACTTGAGGTGTATTAGCATCAAGTGTTGGCACTGCAGCGCTTCGTTGCTTAATGCCGGACGGAGTGCTTTTTCTGGGAACAAGTTTTAAATAAGTATATAACTTTTGCATATCCATTCCAGCATTGATTTGGTGCACGCTGGAGTTTTGAACAGAATTTCCAAGATCAGGAATGCCTTCCAGGCTCTTAAAAACTTCCGATCCCCGTTGCCATTGGAAATCTCCCATATAGGAATAGGTTGCTTTTACAAACTCAAGCACAGGGATCTTTGCAAGTGGCAATTCATAATTCACCTGCAATGTTTGAAAATGCTGATTGGGAGTTCCAACTTCAAAAAACTCATCCCAAATCCCAATGTTGTTATCTACAAAATTATTTTCGTCTATATAATTTCTAATTACGCGGTTATTGGTAGCATTGAAACTAAACTGAAGGGATTTTGTCAAATTGTAATTCACACGGTATTGCCAGTCAAACAAAAAATTTCGCTGATACAACGTGGGGATACCCAGGTCATTCTCGGTTAAATCCAGTTCCCTGAATTTTTGCTCGTTATATTGTCTAAAAATATTCGAACCAAAAGAAATATTACTTGGTAATGGATTGATATTGATATCCTTGAATATTTGATAATACAAACTACTGTCCAATGCCGCAACATTTTTTAAGGGCTCTATGGAAAGTGGCGCAAAATTATAATCATAAGTGGCTCCTACCCGAACATTCTGACTTAAAGATTCATCAATCTCAAAATCGCGATGATCTATTTGATTATAGCTTGTAGAAATCGCGAAATTCTCAATATCATAAGGCATCGGTTTTTTGTCGCCGGTGCGATCTTTTCTAAGACCAATAACATTCACACTTTGCCTTTTTGTGTAAATTTCCGATTGTTCTTTTACCCTGGCTTTTTCGGCGGCATCGGTAATTCCATCAAGCCTTGCCTTTAATTCCAGATCCAGGTATTGCTGATCGTATTTTGGAGTAACCAGTTCTTCTCCCCTGCTATAATTAAACGGTATTTGAATTCCCCATTTTTGGGGCAACAACTGGCCTGCGTTAATATTGGTAACCACATCATATTGTTGAAAATCTTCCCTGCTGCGCTGGTTAGGACCCTGCTCTAAACTTCCAAAACCAATCGTGCTAATTCTTCCTGTTCCCGAAACTGTAGCAAAATCGGCAACATTGGCATCCATATTTAAAAT
>JAWOHC010000170.1:0-2872 GCA_046496275.1 Gillisia sp. | reverse complement strand
AAGTTTTGTTTTTTTTACTCCTATCTTTTGGGGAATGGTCCTTAACTCTTCCAAATCAAATTTAAGATCCCGAATTTCAAAAGGCAAGGTCAAGGCAATAATGAAACCGAAACGCTGAAGAAATTCAAGAAAAACATCCCTTTGCAACAAATCAATTTTATCTACAAGAGGTAATACTACTGTTACTCCTGCCCAAACAAATGCGATCACATATATTTTCACACCTGTTAAACCTCTTAAATTTCTATTCTTGCTAAAAACAGGTACGGCATATAAAAGCGTGAGGAAACCCATAATTCCGGCAACAATAAGTACGGAAACCGGCTGAAAAAAGGAACTATATATAAAACCCAAAAACGCAATAAGCGAAAATCCCTGGATGACTTTAAGGTTTATAGCAAGCTTTCTATAGTAGAGCCTGGTCAATCCCGCGTATTTCACAAAATTATAACCGGTTATACTTCCCAGAAAAATAAATATTAGCAGACCTATATTCAAGGAAAGTTGAAAACTTTGAAAGGTAATCGCGGCCAAAGAGACTACAGCTAAAGAAACATGAACACTGCTGTTTATATAAAAATTAAACGCTCTTTTTAGCATCTTTTCAATCGGCTTTTTGAATAAAAAACTCTGTTGTAAGTTTTCATAAAAATCTTAGCAAGTTGGTTGTCTGAAATGCCAAAAATCTACGTTTAAATATGTAATTTCGCAGCACAAAACGCAACTTTATTTTAATGAGAACAGATTCTTTTGCCCTAAGACATATTGGCCCTGACGAAATTGAATTACAAGACATGCTTTCCACTGTGGGTGTCCCAACTTTAGATCGGTTAATTTACGAAACTATTCCAGATGATATACGCTTAAAAAGCCCGCTTGATCTGCCTGCAGCATTAAGCGAAAATGAATATGCCGAGCATATTGGGCAATTAGCTTCTTTAAATAAGGTTTTTAAAACCTACATTGGTTTAGGATATCATCAGGCTATTTTGCCTGCGGTTATTCAGCGTAATGTTTTGGAAAATCCGGGATGGTATACGGCCTACACTCCCTACCAGGCAGAAATTGCTCAGGGAAGATTGGAAGCATTGCTTAATTTTCAAACAATGGTAAGTGATCTTACCGGGATGGAACTGGCAAACGCGTCTCTCCTGGATGAATCTACCGCTGCAGCCGAGGCTATGGCGCTGCTCTTTGCAGTTAGGGAACGTGACCAGAAGAAAAATGAAGTTGTAAAATTCTTTGTTTCTGAAGAAGTGCTGCCGCAAACCATCTCCTTATTAAAAACAAGAGCTGTTCCGCTGGGAATAGAATTGGTTATTGGAGACCACGCTGAATTTGACTTTTCCACGGAATTTTTTGGAGCAATTCTTCAATATCCCGGAAAATCCGGTCAGGTATTTAATTACACCAACTTTGTTTCAAAATCAAAAGAAGCTCAAATTAAAATAGTTGTAGCTGCAGATATTTTAAGTTTAGTGAAATTACAGGCTCCGGGAGAACTTGGAGTTGATGTAGTTGTTGGAACCACCCAACGTTTTGGAATCCCATTAGGATATGGTGGACCACACGCGGCATATTTTGCAACTAAAGAAGAATTTAAACGAAGTATTCCCGGAAGGATTATTGGCGTTACAAAAGACATGAATGGCAATCGTGCCCTTAGAATGGCGCTTCAAACACGGGAGCAACATATAAAACGCGACAAGGCGACTTCCAATATTTGTACTGCCCAGGTTTTGCTAGCTGTTATGGCCGGTATGTATGCAGTTTATCACGGTCCCAAAGGCTTGAAATATATTGCAGACACAATCCATTCCTCCGCCGTTACCTTAGAAAAATTGCTGAAAGAATTAGGTTTTCAACAGCTTAACTCTTCCTACTTTGATACGATCCAAATAAAAGCAGATGCTTCGGTTGTGAAGCCTATTGCTGAAAAAAATAAAATAAATTTTTATTACCCGGATCCTGAAACCGTAGTTATCGCCATTAACGAAACTACCAATATTTCAGATTTGAATAAAATTGTCGCTGTTTTTTCTGAAGCTTCAGATAAATCTAAATTGACAATAGAAAAACTAGAAGAGGGCACAACAATTCCGAAGGAAATAGAAAGAAAAAAGGAATATCTCACCAATGAGGTCTTTAATTCCTATCATTCTGAAACGGAATTGATGCGTTACATCAAGAAACTGGAACGCAAGGATCTTTCCCTTAATCATTCTATGATCGCTTTGGGGTCTTGTACAATGAAGCTAAATGCAGCTTCAGAAATGCTTCCTTTAAGCAATCCGCAATGGGGGAATATTCACCCTTTTGCACCTATAGAACAAGCTGAAGGTTATCAAATCGTATTAAAAAAACTGGAAGATCAACTTACGGAGATTACCGGTTTTGCAGGAACTTCTTTACAACCAAATTCCGGAGCACAGGGAGAATACGCGGGGCTTATGGTTATTCGCGCATATCACGAATCCAGAGGGGATTCTCACAGAAATATTTGCCTTATCCCTTCATCGGCTCACGGAACCAATCCTGCTTCGGCAGTGATGGCAGGAATGAAAGTTGTGGTTACCAAAGCAAACAAAGAGGGGAATATAGATCTTGATGATCTAAGAGAAAAAGCGATAAAGCACAAGGATAACTTAGCCGCATTGATGGTTACCTACCCTTCCACGCACGGAGTTTTTGAATCTTCCATTAGGGAAGTAACAACGCTTATTCACGAGAATGGCGGGCAGGTTTATATGGATGGTGCAAACATGAATGCACAGGTAGGACTTACAAATCCCGGTGCAATTGGCGCCGATGTATGCCACCTGAACCTCCATAAAACTTTTGCGATTCCTCATGGTGGTGGTGGCCCCGGAGT
>JAWOHC010000162.1:0-2570 GCA_046496275.1 Gillisia sp. | reverse complement strand
TGAGGGATAAGCGGAAAGATTTCTATGACGGATTGATCACCTGGCGCCAGGGATTTGTTTCGGGAATACTGGTCACCGTTATCATCACTTTGCTTACACCGATTTCGGTTTATATAACACACGAAATTATAAGTCCGGAATATTTCAGCAACATCATCGAGTATAGCGTTGAAAATAACAGGATGAACCGCAATGATGCAGAAGCCCTATTTAGTTTAACATCCTACATAATCCAGGGAACTTCCTGGGCGCTGGTAATGGGAGTGGTGACTTCCGCAATTGTAGCCTGGATAATACGCACCAAAAAGGAATCGAATTAGCTGATTGTTATAAATGAGGCTGCCCGAAAAGTCACTAAATTCGTCATCCTGAATTTATTTCAGGATATAACTTGCTGAATATCAATACATTTTAGAAGCTAAAACAAGTTCAGCTTGACGGAAGTCGGACTTTTTAGACAACCACTTTTTTTAACCGGAAAATTAAGATTGAAATTCTAATTAATTTTCAGCAATAAATTCGGATCCGGGCAATTTTCAAGGTACAATTCAAGATCTTCCTTTGCTACCACTCCGGGATAATCCCCATTAAATCCCTGTAAATCGTGAATTACTTGAAAATGAAGGTGTGGTGCATAATCTCCGTTCACTTTGGTAGAACCAAGTTCTCCTATTTTATCTCCTGCTTCCACAATTTGTCCAAAACAGAGATTTTTAATACACTTCCGGCTTAAGTGCCCATATAGCGTATAAAACATTCGTTCCCCTATCATATGTTCTAAAATGATAGTTGGGCCGTAATTTCCCAAGCCCTCATTATCATGAAAACTGTGAACTGTTCCATCCAGGGGTGCTAAAACGGCCGTTCCGGCTTCAATCCAAAGATCTAAACCAATATGGATGTTTCTGGGCGATTCTGTTTTTTCGTCGTTAAAAATAAAACTCCGCTCGTAAAAATTTCTTTTTTCATTATAACCCCCGTAAGCTACTTTTGCTTTCTTTTTGGATAAATAAGAATCGATACCTTTTTGGATTTCACCAGAAGAAGGGATTTCAATGTTTTTTAATTCCTGGCTTACTGCAGACAAGTCGATATGCGCATAATCCTCCTTCTTAAATTTAGTATCTAATACTGGTGTGAAGTCTGTGGTACATTCTTTTATAAAATCGGCAAATCTGGTATTAGGCATAAGTTCTTTTTTTTCAAAAATAACTTATTTTATTTCAATTTTACTAAAACTTGCGTTAATGGAAATACTTCTTTTTTCGTTAGCAGATTTATGAAACCGTCCAACATTTGGTTGCTTTCACAGTATATTAAAACCTCAATGAGGGTTTAATATACACAGCCTTCTGAATACCGGGGGATCCTCCACGCATTCTTCGATATAGATTATTGAAAATCAGACTAACAGAAGTTTAAACGAATATCAAACACGATATCTTTGATACTGATAGATTTGGCATACTTTTGGAAATTAAATGAGTGCTGAAGTAAGCCTGAGAAAATGAATAAAAGATATAAATCGATATTAAAAATTGCCGGAATTATCCTAATAATAATTCTTGGCGGTTTATTTTTTAAGGAATATGCTGTTAAAGCACATAGTCCAGAAGAAACGGTTGTCTATCAGGATAAATCCCTGGAACTTGAGGTTTTTTATAACCGGCCATCCAAGAAAGATCGGGAAATTTTTGGGGGATTGGTTCCTTATGGAGAAGTATGGAGAACTGGTGCCAATGAGGCCACTACATTTTTAACCAATGAAGAACTTTTGGTGGACGGCTCTGTTTTAAAGGCGGGAAAATATACGTTGTGGACCATCCCTATGGAAGATTCGTGGAAAGTGATCTTCAATTCACAAATGTACCCCTGGGGGATCGATCTGGACGGAAAGGCTTACCGGGATCCTCAATTTGACGTTTTAATCCTGGAGGCTCCGGCCCTAAAACTTAAGGAAACCCTGGAGCAGTTCAGCATTTATTTCGAAAAACACAATGAGCTTGTTTTTTTAAAAATTGCCTGGGATACTACCAAAATTGAGTTACCAATAAAAACAACAAAAGAAGCACAAAGCGCGCTTCTTTTGTTGTTTTTATTGGTAACTCAATTTTGGTCGTGTCCCAGGCAATTTTTAAAAAAACAAGCTCATTGTGTTTTTCGAAATAAATGCTGAACTGCTCCAGTGTATCTTTAAGTTTTAAGGTTGGAGCCTCCAGAATTAAAACGTCAAATTGAGGATCCCGGTAAGCCTTTCCATCCAGGTCGATCCCCCAGGGATACATTTGCGAGTTGAAGATCACTTTCCACGAATCTAACATAGGAATGGTCCACAACGTATATTTTCCGGCCTTTAAAACCGAGCCGTCCACCAAAAGTTCTTGATTGGTTAAAAATGTAGTGGCTTCATTGGCACCAGTTCTCCATACTTCTCCATAAGGAACCAATCCCCCAAAAATTTCCCGATCTTTCTTGGAAGGCCTGTTATAAAATACCTCAAGTTCCAGGGATTCATCCTGATAGACAACCGTTTCTTCTGGGCTATGTGCTTTAACAGCATATTCCTTAAA
>JAWOHC010000158.1:0-8883 GCA_046496275.1 Gillisia sp. | reverse complement strand
CTGGAGCGGCCCTTCGACTTCAGCGACGATCTCAGCCACCTCCGCTGGGCCATCGCCACCGCCGACAGCTACCGCGACATCGGCCTCCACCTGTGGCAGAGCCGCCAGCCGGACCTGCTGATGGTCTACATCGAGGGGACCGATTCGACCTCTCACCTTTTCGGCCATCTTTTTCGCGCCGAAGGCCTCGCCGGGGAATTGGCCGAGCAGCAGAGACGCTATGGCAGGGCCGTCGAGCAGATGTATGCATACGCCGACCGCCTGGTCGGCGACTACATGCAGCTGGTGGACGACGACACGACCCTACTGGTTCTGTCCGATCACGGCTTCCAGCTCGGCGTGCTGCCGGATGACCCGAGCAAGACGCGAGACATGCGCCCTGGTCAGTTTCTAAAAGAGCTGCTCGTGAGGGAAGAAACCCACAAACTGGAAAAACTATTAAAATTGCTGCAAAAAATGTAGTGAAATTTAAGGCAGGAGCAGATTTGCAAAAAGCTGTAAACTAATTCTTGAAATTAGTAAAATAAAATCAACTCTCCTTCGGGAGAGTTTTTTTTTTATAAAAAACAATAAAAATCATTTGAATTTAACAATTAAATCTTTAGATTTAATTAAAGTACGTAATTATGATAGCTTTAAAACCAGCCAAAGGACTCCTTTTAGTGGCTGAGCCTTCAATCATTGGGGATGCATCTTTTAACCGATCGGTGATTTTGCTTGCAGAACATTCCGAAAGCGGTTCCATTGGTTTTATACTTAATAAAGTTCTTGATTTCACCTTGAACGATTTGATTCCTGAACTCTATACAGGGTTTAAGGTTTATAATGGTGGGCCAGTGGAACAGGACAACTTATATTTCATCCATAAGGTGCCAGAGCTTATCCCGGAAAGTATAGAGATTGCAAATGGCATTTATTGGGGCGGTAACTTTGAGGTTGTAAAAGAATTGATCTTAAACGATTTGATAACAGAAAAACAAATACGCTTTTTCCTGGGCTATTCAGGATGGGATGCACAGCAGCTAAAGGAGGAGTTGGACGCTAATTCATGGATCGTGAGTTCGCACCGGGACCCAAAAGATATTATAGAACGTCCCTACCGTTCCTTTTGGAAAGATAAAATGATTGAATTGGGTGGAGATTATATGCTATGGTCCAATGCTCCAGAAAATCCAAGTTACAACTAGGTAAGCCTTGCCTTTACGTTTAGTTTTGAAAGAATTTCCTTCGCCACTTCTGCTCCAAACTCCTTTTTTCTATATTTTGTTACTGGCTGTATTCCAACAATCACATTAGTAATAAACAACTCATCTGCCTTTTGAAGTTCAAAAGGGGAAATTGACGCTTCCTCTATTTCAAGATCCATCATCTTTTTGATTATCGCGATTACCTGCTTTCTAATGATCCCATTCAAAGCACCATCGGTTAGCGGGGGAGTTTTCACCTTGTTATCCTTTACAAGAAAAATATTCCCGTTTAAAGCCTCTACAACGGCTTTATTTTCATTTAGCAACAAACAGTTGTTATATTGATTTTCCTTAGCATAAATACTCCCCAAGACATTTACAGCGCGGTTATTTGATTTAATAGTAGATAATAAACCGCTCGTGATATAATGGTCTTTAAAAAGTTCTATTTCATAAGCATCAGAATTCAGCAGGTAAAATGGATCTTTTAATTCTCCGGCTATGATAAAGTACTCGATATCCAAAGTTTCAGGTTGATAATACCCCCCCTGTTTTCTGAAAACGGTAAACTTAATTCTTACCGGGGAATTTTCAAGAAGATTTTCCTTGATTAAATGTTGGATTTGCTCTTCCAGGAATTCTGGAGAAAAATTTTGAGGAATTTCCATTCTCATAATTCTCATGGATGCCATCAACCTGAAATAATGATCTTCCCAGAACATTATTTTTCCGTTTATAACCCGAATCGTTTCAAAAACCGAATCCCCATAAGCCAATCCCCTATTATAAACAGTGATGGTTGCCTGTTCGTTCGCTACTAATTTTCCGTTTAAATTTATCATAAAAAAAGCCCCGTTTAATAAACGGGGCAAATGTAGTATTTAAAATAATGAAATCTACGAGGAACCCAATATCTGTTTTAGCTCTGAGATCATGTTCTCCCATAGCATCTTTCCCTCTTCAACTTCATCCTCTTCAGCAAAATCTGTAATCATAATGGAAACATCCTTGGTGATTTCATCCACCTGTATCCTTATTTCAAAATAATATGGGGTATCTGCATCGTCTTCCCAGCGAAATTTGATTCGCTCCCCATTCTTTTTGCTTACCAAATTGGCCGTCTCCTCAGATCCATCCCAAATAAAGGTAAAAAGTTCACCACGGGAATTTACATTATCTGCATACCATTCACTTAATCCAGAAGGTGTTGAAATATATTGATATAATAACGTAGGGGATGCCTGAATAGGAAATTCCATCTCGTACTTAACTTTATCTTCCATGCTTTATTTGTTAGTTTTGGGCAATATAAATATTAATTGTTAACATAAAAAATAAACAAAATAAATATTTCAGAAAATAATGTTTGCCTCAACTGAAATAGTTTCTATATTTGCAGCCGCTAAGAAGGCAGGTCTTGTATAATCAAGCTTTTTCTTGTTCGCGAAATCATTTTAATGGCGAGGTAGCTCAGTTGGTTAGAGCGTCGGATTCATAACCCGGAGGTCAGGGGATCGTGCCCCCTTCTCGCTACCAGTAAAACAAGGCTTTCAGGAAACTGGAAGCCTTGTTTTTTTCTATATAGTACAGAATAAGTATAGAATTTTAAAAATTTCAGGGTTATAATGGATCACGACCTTAAGCAATATCGCGCCAGTATGGTAGTGAAACTATCCAACCCTTCCAATTCCACTATGGTATTGACCAAAGCCGCATTACATGGCCTTAAAAAGATCTTCAAACCCGGTTATCAATACAAAAAGGCGGGAATACTAATTACGGGTATTAGCCCGGCTTCAGAAATTCAGCTCTCCTTGTTTTCTACGGAAGATCCCCGGCATCATATTCTAATGAAAACTATAGACCGGTTAAACAAAACGGAAAACGGAAAAGTGAAATTTGCCTGAATGGATCTTGGCCGTACCTGGAAGATGAAACAGGAATGTTTTTCAAATCGATATACTAGCAGGATTGATGAAATTATTCGGGTGAAGTGTAAAAATTAGTTAAGAATGGAAGTAGGTTATGAAATTGCGGATTCGCCTAATTTGGAACTCACCGCCTTTATTGCGGAATCTCTGGAATTACTTGCTAAAGTAAGAAGCTTCCCTTTCGAAGGAAACCGCTCGATACCCATTGGCATTTAGTTCAAGACCATAAATCCCTTGCTTAATAACCCAGTGAAAATCGGTATAGAAAATCTTGTCGTAGAGCCTGAAGTATTTATTGGTTTCTTTCAGACTTTCCAGAGGTTTGTTGAAAAACATATTGATACCTAAAAGGCTTTCATTTTGATACACGTGTACTAACTCGTGAGCTTCAACTCTATGGCCCCAGTGCGCAATTCTTTTTAAAATAATCGCATGCTGACTAGCCGCCCCGGTTGCCTCAAACCCATAAGCCTGAATTGGCTTCTGAGCTTCAAATACAAAAGTCCCAAATACCATACTCCGGTCTACATCAAGCTTTGCCTGGGAAAACATATGAATTGTAGAGGTTAAGGAGAAAGGCAAGACCCGGTACCTTAGTTTAAAATTGTCTCTGGTGTCGACTTCAAATCGGTTAAACCCCAGGTTTAAATGCCAGCGTTCCCAAAAATCCCGGTTTGCTGCTGCGTTTTCTATGATCGAGGAACCTGCGGCATTTACTATTTTTGAAGGCCAGATGTAATTGTAGTTTTTGGAGCGTGAGAATTCCCGCACTATGCGCTTACTCTCAAAAATCAAATATCCTCCAAAACCTCCCTGAGCCATTCCTTTAAGCAGGGTTTTACCAAACTTTTCTTCCGGTCTTTTATTTATTATTGCTCCTACTCCTCCTACTACACTACCTATCCCAATATTCGCCAATCCATACTCCAGATCATTTTCCTGTGAATAACATGAGAAATTGAAAAGACCTATGCTAAAAACGATTAAGAAACAATAATTTATTTTTTTCGACATCAAAACTTAAAGCTAAAGTTGGGAACCAAAAATTGAATGGCTAATATAGGAATTCCAAAAAAAGAAGACCTAAGATATTTGACTCTTTCCCTTTGCATTTTAGGGCTTTTATAAAAGAATTGTTCCAGGAAATGTGCTATTTTGGAGTTTCTTTTAGAATCAAAAATAGTAGCCTATGAGAGCACCAGTAATCTACCCCCTTATTTTTTTATTAATACTTTTTAATTCCTGTACTATTGAAGACGAGATTATTGATCTTACACATCAAAATAACGTTTTAATAGAGACAACTGTATATTTCACTGAGGATACTGAAAATTATGATGTCTCATTCACTTACTTTGAAACCGATGGTTACAATAATTTAATTAACAAGTTCAGAGGCTATTCCGGAGACCTGCGCGGAAACAAGCAGGTTTTTTATCATACAGTAAAAGAATACAAAAAAGCAGGACTAAAAATAATTCCTGGGGAAAAGGTAACTGAAGTTTGGATCAACCTTATTGAGCTCGGAGCGGGAAAAAATATTTTTCACCAATTTATCTCCAGAGATAACAAAGGGTTTACGTTTTTGTATGACTTTGAAACAGAATCCCATGAAGTTACATGGGAATAGTTTATTTTCAATTTTATTCGATTTTTTTACCGCTGCTCTAAGCTCACGACCTTAAACAATATCGCGCCAGTATAGTGGTTAAATTATCCAACCCTTCCAATTCTACTATGATATTGACTAAAGCCGCATTATATGGCCTTAAACAGATATTCAAGTCCGGCTATCAATACAAAAAAGCAGAAGTAATCATTATGGGAATTACCCCGGCTTCTGAAATTCAGCTTTCATTATTTTCTGAGGAGGATCCCCGGCATCATATCCTTATGAAAACTATAGACCGCTTAAACAAAACAGAAAACGGAAAAGTAAAATTTGCCGGAATGGATCTTGGCCGTACCTGGAAGATGAAACAGGAACGATTGTCAAATCGATATACAAGCAGGATTGATGAAATTATAAGGATACGATGTGATAATTAGTTGTAGTCTACAGACATAACGGGGAAGAGATTCTGAATGGAAGCAACTTTAAATATGTTTAGTCCGCTATTTTCACCTCAGCCATAACCAGATCAAAAAACCCAGGAAAATTACTAACGCAATACCCAGAATCCAAGGTTTTATAGATGAAGCTGACTTAACCTTTTTTGCAGATGGTTGAACAAAAAGCTCTTCCTCTTTTATTTCAAATGATTTGTAGGGAAAACTCATTTGATAAGACTGCGAATAACTTACTTCATTCGCTTCATTCACCTCATCCATTTCTATTTCCTCCTCCCATGTTTGGAATTTCTCTTTCAGTTGGTCCCTTCCTTTTTGAGTGATTAGCTTCGAGATCTCCTCATCTGAAATTTCTTCTGAGATCGCCGAATAAGCAGCAGGCAATTCCTCAATCATTTTCTCCCGCTCAAAAATGGCCATGACATTTTGAAGATCTTTAAAAAACAAGATGTGTTCCCGGAACCTGGTATTTTTAAGCAGACCGGATTTTTGAACTATCCCGTACGCCTTTCCCATCACATATTGCTCAGCAAGGTCTTCCAGGAAATTATTGTAAATGTGCGGAAGCCGCTGTATTATCTTTTCAGGATCCTTCAGCTCAAGTCGGTACAGCGCTTCAAAAATAGGTTTTGGATCATGCTCATAATCCAGCAAACCATTTAGAAAGGTCTGCCAGAATTCCCCCGGCACTTTTTGAAAGGCCCTGTCTTGTTCCAAATATGGAAAAAGCACATCTTTTGCTATAGCTTCTTCTCTAAGCATTACAAGGGGTTTAATTCTTTATACGCAATTTTGCGAAGGCGTTTCTGGCATTTGGATTTCTGATTCCTGGTATTGACATCATTGGTGTACCCAAAATGCTCAGATATTTTTGAAATGGATTTTTTATGATACCAGTATAAGCTCAAAATTTCATAACATTTTCCCCCGGCATCCTTCATTATATTCAAAGCCTTTTCCAGAGCTAAGAACCTGCTATTTTCCTCAATTTCCAATTCCCTTAGCTCGTCCTTAATGTTCGGATCAAATTGGCCTTCCAAATGCCTTTCCACATCATCATCCTCAAGGCCAACAGTTTCTGAAATCCCATGGAACCTTTTTAGCAGAAGATTGCGGCAAACGGAGTTTAGATAGGTTTGAAAACCGGAAGTCAGCCTGAAATTGCCTTCAACAATCTTTTCGTAAAGAACTATCAAAGCATCCTGGTAAATATCATCTAATTCCTCCTCCCTTATCCGACCTCCGGAAACCAGATTATTCAAAAACCGAAGACAGTAGTCCTTCGTTTTCTTAAATACAATACTAAAATAATCGGGATCTTCTTTTATAAGCTCAAGTAGCTCAGCATCAGAAATCTCTAAAAGTCTTGGGTTAGCCGGCATACGATTACAGGATTATCTCATTAATAATACAAATTACACAAAATCTTTTTCTCTCCAATGTTTACATCAATAAACGAAGAAAAGAAAAAGGCTGTTTAAAAACTTTAGAATCTTTGTTTCCACGGTAGTAAGTTTTATTTTACCATAGAGATAGATCATACTTTTTAGACAGCCTGATTTATAAAGTTGCAATAGCTCAGCTAAAGGAGCAGGAAATTTATCCGGGTTAAGCTCCTAATTATAAAAATCCTTGTCCGTATCCTTTCCGGTCCTGATCTTATGACTATAATTCATCCTCGCTGCTTTTTCCTTTGAAAACATAGCTTCCATAGCAAGGTCATCTTTGCTGAACTGCATGTAATTATCAATAGAAAGATTTTTAGCCGACTGGTATACATCATGATCTGTTCCGGTGTAGGTAAAGGTCC
Source organism: Gillisia sp. (assembly GCA_046496275.1). Taxonomy (GTDB): domain Bacteria; phylum Bacteroidota; class Bacteroidia; order Flavobacteriales; family Flavobacteriaceae; genus Gillisia. The sequence goes on along the minus strand of JAWOHC010000158.1, from coordinate 1,885 downwards.
AACGCTTATTTTTTAAGTCCTCTATCTTACTTTTTATAGCAACCAACGTGTATTCCCTGGAGGAATTCTCTTCCCCGTCTGTGAGCACAGTCACCAGCACATTATAATCGGAAATGCCTTCCAGTAACCTCTCCAGTTTTGAAACCCCGTAACCAATGGCATCATACAGCGGAGTGGAAGCACCGGGGTTGTAACCGGCTTCATCCAGTTCCTTCAAAAATTTTACCGGGGCGTTGAAGAGTTGATCTGTAATCCCGAGTCCGTTGAAGGTAATAAAGGAGATAAAATGCTCCTGCTCCGGAAATTGCTGTTCCACACCTTTTACGGTTTGTACTACTTCGTTGAACCCGCTAATGATCTGCTTCTTGATACTGAACATGGATCCGCTTTCATCAAGAATAATTAAATTGTGAACCTGGTGTTTTTTCATTTTTTAAGTTTTAATTGGTTAGATAAATTGTTCTATACCCATTAATACATTTTTGATAAAAAGGTAACCCTGTTACAATGATTTTTTTCTGAAAGTTTTTTAGACTGTTGAAACCAGAAACCTAAAACGGCATCAAATCCAGATGCAGCTTATTATCTACCTCTTTTACTTTCAAATTGATCCTGGGATATTTATGTACCTCATCATAAAAATTATACGACATGACATTTTCATCGTCCCAGGCTTCTCTCTCAATTCTTAGGTCCAGAACACCTTCTGATTCCTTACCGGCACTTTTTAAAATGCTTTTTAAAAAACCATAAAATCTAATCTTGTTAGGAAAATCGGCAGTTATTAAAGGCGATAGAAGGTAAGGGAGGAATTCCCGGGCACTACAATTAATGCAACATTCTATTAGTTTCGCTTTTATTTCTTCGATCTCATAAACCGCTTTGTCCTCCATAATTATTTTTAATGATTTAATCCTTCCCCCACAATTGAATGGTAAACCTAAAACTATACATACCAATCCAAGATTTCCTTCCCAATATCAGTTTTCAATTTTCCATTTTCAATTAGGTTAAGCCGTCCAACTGCACAATGGTGATTCCTGTCCTTAAATAATCTGAATTCTGGACTAACGGTTTCGGTTGCGGGATATAACAACATGGACTGTACCGATTCCCAGTAGTCATTGTACACGTACATTTGTCGAAGATCGTGGGTTGAAGGTTTAAAGTGCTGTATATTTTTCCACTTTGTATCTATAACAAATACCAGCTCTTTCCTTTTTACAACAATATCGGGGCGGATGGTTATCCCCTGCCAGAACTCTTTTGAGCTTTGACCGTAAACTTCTGTGCCTTCTCTACATTATCACATATACAATGCCCGACTTAAACGAATAGCATAATCTGCTCCCGGATTTGTCTTACCATCCCCAACACGTTCTATAATTGCTGCCACTGCTATATCCCTTCGTTTAGGCAAGCGCTCTTTTTCAGCTGTGTCAATAACAGCTTCTATTTCTTTCAATGTAAGGTCTGTACAATAAATGGGTGCTCCCGGTTGCTGTCTCCAGGAATCACTTAGCGCACCGGTATAAAATGTATCCAACCCGGTGTCATTAACTAATTTCATAGCCACCTCCCGGTCAATTTCCCGGTCTGCCGATATGGGAATCGCTAAACGGCCCGGACTTCCTGCCGGTTTCCATTTTTCAGCCAAAGAAGCCGAACCAATGGCATTCCATGCTTTGGCTATTGGACGCCCTAATTGTTTCTCTACCCATAAACTTTCCACCTCTCCGGCTTCTATGCTTTCAATTTTATTATCTCTTTGCGGATAATAGTTTGATGTATCTATCACAATGGTCTCTTCAGAAACATCTTTAAAAAGTGGTGCAGTCTCAGTAATACGGTGTAAAGGAATGGATAAAATAACAACATCCTTGTC
>JAWOHC010000111.1:0-5281 GCA_046496275.1 Gillisia sp. | reverse complement strand
GATGCAAAAGGAAATATCGCAATGCCTTTTAATACGGAAGGAATGTACAGAGGTTTTAAAACATCAAAAGGTGAGGATGTGGTGATGATTTATAAAGATTAATTTATTGAATAAAAATCTAGTTTTTCTTGGTAGTATAATTTTTCATAACTTAATGATAATTAGTTTAAAGTTTGGGACTCAGTGATTTTTGAATCATTGTCCAGACTTTTAAATCAAGAATTCAAATTAAATGAGTGTGTATGAAATTGATTCTTCTATAAAAAATGATTACTTAATTCGGTCAAACCAGTTTTTTGGATCTTTGCTAGAGTGAAAAACACCCACAATTATTATTGTATTGCTATCTTTTTTTAGATAATGAACTCCATATGGGAATTTCGAAAGAAACCTTACCTTTATATTTCTATACCTTGTCTGAAAATTTTCAGGATGGGATTGAATTTGTTCTAACACTGTGAATATTTTTTTTTCAAATTTATCAGCTATGTCTGGACTAATTTCAAAGTACCATAAAAAGGCTTCTTCAATATCCAGTACTGCTTCATCTGATAAAATCAATTTCAGCGACATTACTTATTTTAACAGATTGATTCTATTTTTTAATTCTTCCATTGTAAAAAAAGAAGCTAAACCCTTTTCAATCCGGTCAATCCTTTTGTCTAAAGTGTCTTTTATTTTATCTGAAATTTGTCTAGTATTCATGCTTTCGTGAATTTCAGAGATAAGATTGATTTTTTCCTCGTTAGTCATTTTAGATAAATCAATGGTTTTCATAGCCTTGAGTTTTCCTAAATATACAAATTTTAATAATTGAAAAAACAGTCCACCCTCTTTGGAAGGTAATTAAAAATCTGACGCTCCAAAGCTTTAGGCTCCTGCGCTAGCTTCTGAGACAGGGTGCGACTTAACGGGAAGGATTACAACAAACTTTTCACCGCTTTCATCACTGTTACACTTCTGTCACTAATATTATAACTGTCTCCGGCAGATAATACGTGTGTAATCAGGTTGGTCATGGTTAAGGGTGTATTGTCTTTAAGTAAATTATAATTGTTGTGAGTAAGTTGTCCCGGATCGAATATGATGACCATTCCTGAGCCTATAATGTCACAATTATTGCCATCCCTTATCACCATTGCTGTATCCTCGGCAAGTCCAATCCCAATACGGCTTGGAAATCTTGCCACCGCTTCAGAGAGTCTTCCAAATCGGCCTCTTTGAATAAAATGGGTGTCTATAATTATTTCCGGGATTAGGTTCATTCCCTTTCTCATTTTTGTGGCAGCTTTAATAAATGATTCTTTGCTGCTTCCCCCCGAAATCATTTCTGAAGACATGCACATAGCACCGGCACTTGTTCCCGCAACTACAAATTTTTCGTCTTTATAGCGTTGCAATAAAATGGCATGAAACCTCGTGTTTTTGATCTTTGAAGTGATTTTTGATTGATTGCCCCCCGAAAACATAATACAATCTGCATTTTTTAGTTTTTCAAGATTAACCTCAAGATCTGCTTCTTCTTTTGAATTAATAAAAAGGTGTTCCACATTTTCGCATCCCAATCTCGCAAAAGCATCCAGATAGTTTTGACCTACCTCTTCCGGAATTCCCGAAGCAGTAGTTACCACCAGGATTCTGGCGCCATTTCCCCCACTTTCATAAACCATTCGCGATAAAATACCCTGGCTTATATAATCCATGCGAAAGCGGCTTTCTTTATGAAATCCTTTATCCTCATTTCCTCCAATGGGAATTAGAGTTCCTTTGATCATAATTTAACATTAAATTTAAGTAGCAAAAATAGCTTAATAATATTCTGATTCATACATTACCACGCTTTTAAATATTCCTTATTTCTTAAGTAAAAAGCATCAATTAAAAACCCCTATTTATGAAAATACGTGAAATAAATGCCCTTCGCGGGCCAAATTACTGGTCGGTAAATCGTCATAAATTAATTGTCATGGTTTTGGATATTGAGGATATGGAACAGAAGCCTTCAAATAAAATTGATGGATTTAAAACCAGGCTCGAAACCATGTTTCCAGATATGTTTGAGCACCGCTGCTCGGTTGGAACCCCCGGCGGGTTTTTTCAACGTGTGGAAGAAGGTACCTGGATGGGCCATATTATTGAACATATAGCCCTGGAGATCCAAACCATGGCAGGAATGGATGTTGGTTTTGGAAGAACCCGTGGGTATGGAGAAGAAGGTGTTTATAATGTAGTTTTTGCCTATTTGGAAGAAGCTGTTGGAAAATATGCAGCTTCAGCAGCAGTAAAAATTTGTGAAGCGCTTATTACAGGAGAATCCTATGACCTTGCCAATGATATTCAGCAAATGAGGGAATTAAGAGAAGAAGTGCGCCTGGGGCCAAGCACAGGATCTATTGTTGAAGAAGCTGCAGCAAGAGGAATTCCCTGGATCAGATTAAACAAACATTCCCTTTGCCAATTGGGTTATGGGGCCAATCAAAAAAGAATTCAAGCTACAGTTACCAGTGAAACCAGCAATATTGGCGTTGAAATAGCCTGTGACAAAGAAGACACTAAATTTTTACTGGAACAAGCAGAAATCCCTGTGCCAAAAGGCGAGATTATAAGATCTGAATCCAATTTACAAAGTGCATTGAACTATGTAGGGTTTCCCTTGGTTACAAAACCTGTAGATGGCAACCACGGCAGGGGAATTACTGTGAATATAAATTCTTTGGAAGAAGCTGTCATCGGTTTTCAGGCAGCTAAAAAGGTATCCAATTCGGTGATCATAGAAAAATTTATTACCGGTGAGGATTATCGAATCCTGGTGATCAATAATATAATGGTGGCTGCTGCCAAAAGAACTCCGGCACATGTGATTGGTGATGGCAGGCAAACCATAAATGAATTGATAGCTGAAGTAAACCGTGATCCGAGAAGGGGATATGGACACGAAAATGTCTTAACCCAAATAAGCATTAATGATCTTACCAAGGGAATTATTGCTGCCAAGGGGTACACTTTAGACACTGTTTTAATCAGTGGAGAAAGAATGATCCTGAAAGACACCGCCAATTTAAGTACCGGTGGCACAGCCGAGGATGTTACAGACATTGTCCATCCGGCAAATATTTTTATGGCCGAGCGAATTTCCAAAATAATCGATCTGGATATTTGTGGAATTGACGTTATGACTTCAGATATAAGCAAACCTCTTTCCGAAACCGGTGGAGCAGTAATTGAAGTGAACGCAGGTCCTGGATTCAGAATGCATTTGGCACCAACAAGCGGTTTGCCTAGAAATGTTGCAGCACCGGTAATAGACAAACTTTTCCCTCACGGATCAACCGGGAAAATTCCAATTATCGCCGTGACCGGAACCAATGGTAAAACAACGACCACCCGATTGATTGCCCATATGGCAAAAATGAAAGGCTTCAAAGTGGGGTATACCACCAGTGATGGGGTGTATATACAGAACAGATTGCTCATGAAAGGGGATTGTACAGGCCCTGCCAGTGCCGAATTCGTGTTAAAAGATCCCACCGTAGATTTTGCAGTGCTGGAATGCGCACGGGGCGGATTATTGCGCGCGGGATTAGGTTTCAGTAAATGCGATATAGGAATTGTAACCAATGTTGCTGAAGATCATTTGGGTTTAAAAGGAATTCACACCATAGAGCAATTGGCAAAGGTAAAAGGAATTATTCCAGAAAGTGTAATGCCGGAGGGGTATGCAATTCTTAATGCCGATGATGATTTGGTGTACAATATGCGAAATAACGTTCAATGTAAAGTTGCTTTATTTTCTATGGATGAGAATAATCCAAAGATCATCTCAATGCAAAAACAAGGAGGTCTTTGTGCGGTTTACGAAAATGGATTTATTACCATTTGTAAAGGAGAATGGAAGCTCAGGGTAATAAAAGCGGTAAATGTGCCACTTACTTTTGGAGGCAGAGCGGCTTTTATGATCCAAAACATTTTGCCTGCAGTACTCACGGCGTATTTAAGGGGATTCACCATAGAAGATATGAAAGTATCATTGGAAACATTTATTCCATCGCCCGCACAAACTCCGGGCAGATTAAATTTATTCCAATTTAAAAATTTTCAGGTATTACTGGATTATGCCCATAATCCTGCAGGAATGCGGGCTTTACATAAATTCATAGAAAATATTGATGCCACGGTAAAGGTTGGGATTATTGCTGGAGTTGGAGATAGACGGGAACAGGATACCAACGAGATTGGTAGCATAGCGGCAGAAATGTTTGACGAAATAATTATAAGACAAGACAAAAATTTAAGAGGGCGCACAGAAAAGGAACTTATTTGTATGCTGAAGGATGGGATTCAGAAAAAAGACCCCAAAAAAGAAATCACGGTAATTCCCAACGAAAAAGAAGCAATTTTATTCGCCGTGAATAATGCGACTAAAGGATCTTTGATAGTTATTTGCAGTGACGTGGTGACCGAAGCTTTGGATCTGGTCCAGAAACTGAAAGAAGAGGAATCCAACAGACTTTATGAATTCTCACTGGACGATATCCCAAATCAGCACGATTAAAAGTTTGAACAATTTTGCATTAATACCCGGTAAAGAGTCAAGATCGTTCCGCCTTTGGAGAAAACAGAAAAGAGACCAAGAGCCAAGACTTGATTTTAATCATCTGATAATCAAAAAATCCCGGCATTTTCCATTTATTTGGAAATGCCGGGATTTTTCTTAATTGAATTTTCTCAAGTAAATCGGGTTTTCTGAATTTTGCCGAATTTTCTCAGGAATTAAATCTCTATGTTTCTCTAGAAATAATAATCGGATGGAATATTTTCATTCTTGGAATTCTGGTATTTCACATAGCTGAAACCTTTCTGAATACAATAAGAACCAACTTCCCCTTCTTTATTCAGGGCGATAAAGGCGGCCTGAAAATCCCGGTAATTCGGATTGGCTTTAATAATCCTGTTAATCGCGGTTTCACAGGCTTCCTGCGGCGATTTTCCCTGGCGCATCAATTCTACGATCAAAAAACTTCCAACACTTTTCATGATGGCTTCCCCCATTCCGGTTGCTACCGCACCACCTACTTCGTTGTCGAGAAATAATCCGGAGCCAATGATAGGGGAGTCGCCAACCCTTCCGTTCATTTTATAGGAAAGTCCGGAACTTGTGCATGCTCCAGCGATATCTCCGTTTTTGTCTATGCACAACATCCCGATGGTGTCGTGATTCTCAATATTGATTATTGGTTTCTATTCTTTGTTTTTAAGCCATTCCCGGTAAGCTTTTTCAGAT
>JAWOHC010000066.1:0-14392 GCA_046496275.1 Gillisia sp. | reverse complement strand
TATTCTGTTGCGATATAGTGCACATGAGCACGTGTAGTAGTTACTCCTGCACCTTCTTTTAGATAAGGAACTATCTTGGAGATACCTTTATTGGTAACCGAAGGCATCGCGATAATTGCCTTTCCACCTTCAGAAAGGGATGCGCCTCTTATAAAATCCATTTGTCCCCCAACCCCGGAATACTGATATTTTCCTATAGTATCTGCACAAACCTGTCCGGTAATATCGATTTCTATTGCGCTGTTAATTGCGGTAACCTTAGGGTTTTGCCGGATAATGGCGGTATCATTGGTATAGGCAGCCTCTTTAAAATGAACTATGGGATTGTCATCCACAAAATCATATAGTTTTTGAGATCCCAGGGCAAAGCAGGTGACCAATTTCCCTGTTTTTATGACCTTTTCCTCACCTGTGATCACACCTTTTTCTATCAATGGCAGAATACCATCAGAAAACATTTCGGTATGAATACCCAGGCGTTTGTGATGAATTAAATTAGCAAGAACTACATTCGGGATTCCACCAATTCCCATTTGTAAAGTGGCTCCGTCCTCTATTAGCCCGGCTACGTGCCTGCCAATTTGAAGTTCAATTTCAGTAGGAGTGGAGATGAAAGTTTGGTGTATAGGCTCATCTACCTCGATAGCTGCATGTATACGGTCTATATGTATTATCCCGTCTCCGTGGGTTCTTGGAACCTGTGGATTTATTTGTGCAATCACCTTTTTTGCCGTTTGTACGGCTGGCAGCGTAATGTCTACGGAAACCCCTAAAGAACAATAACCATGTTTATCTGGTGGCGAAACCTGGATAAAAGCAACATCAATGGGAAGGATGTTTTTTCGAAAAAGCAAATGAATCTCACTTAAAAATATGGGAATATACGCTCCAAGATTAGAATTCACCGCCGTTCTAACATTGCCTCCAGCAAAACAACTGTTGGTTATAAAAGCTTCGTTGTAGGGTGCTTTTGTATAAGGGGCATCCCCTTCGGTATGGATTTGAAAAAATTCTACATTTTTAAGCTCATTGTGTCGCTGGCATAAGGTGTTAATCAAAACATGAGGCGTCATGGCTGATCCTTGTAAAAATACCCGATCGCCGGATTTTATTTGTGATACAGCTTCCTGAGCGGAAACAATATTTAAGGCACTGCTCATAAGTACTAATTTACTACGTTCAAATTAAAATTGATGTCAATATTTTCTTTAACTACTATTAACCCAAACATTTTTTTTGGGGGCTTTAAATTAAAATCGTTGATATTAAGGGTGAGATCTCCGCGGTATTGAGGGATATCCCCGTCAACAATCTTTACCGGAACTCTATAAGCTTTCGTTTCTCCCGCAATAGCTATAATAAGATCGGCAATTCCCTGGGTAGGAGTATTAATGCATAATTTTTTTAATTCCAATGAAATCTCAGGATACTTTTCTGTTTGGATTAACGCGTGAAAATCTTTATTAATCCCTTTACTGCCACAATCAAAACCCGTATTATCGAGTTTAAGAATTGCATTTTCGAAATGCAATTCTTCCTGAATGCCTGAGACCTTTACTTTCCTGGTTGAGGGGATCATTTTCGAATCAAAGCCGCATAGGAATTTGCTTATGTTGGTATCTCCGGTAATGGTAAGATTGCTATTTGGCATGATCTTTATTGTTCTGTTGTTAGTGCCATGCTGGGCAAATCCCATCATTGTGAACAATAATAAAAACGGAAAAATCAGGAAAGTTCTCATTTGTAGTTATTTATTATTTCGACTTCGCTCAATACAAGCGTTTTTTAATGTTAAAATGTAATTCGCATATCATCATCGGTGTTTGTATCGTGTTTCCGTGATGCTCATTTCATGGCGGTTGGGGATTTATTTCTCAAAAATCAGTTATTTCTTGCACAGAGAATTTAATGGTGTATTAGTAAATTGCTTAACCTGTTCCAAATAGGTTGTAAAAGTACATTTAAAGGTGTTGTGAAATCATTATTATTAAAAAATGGGAGGACATTACGTCCTCCCATTTAGTGATTGTTATATCAATTTTCCTGTAGAGGATTAGAAACTAATTGCAGCTTCAACCATTAGGCCGTTAAACTGTCCTTCGTGGAGTCTGTTGTTAGAACGGAAACCGTTATAATTTTGGTTAACGTATTCTACTTTAGCAAGAACGTTTTTGGTCATAAACCAACCTGCAGAAAGCTGTATTCTGTTAATATCGATCTCTACCCCGCTAACATCATCACCTTTTATAGTGTTGTAACGTCCGGCTACATAAAGGTTTTCTTCATTTCCAAAACGGTAAATCAAATCTCCGGCCAATTGGGTGAATTTACGATCTAAGGTTTGATTAGAACGTTTTCCATCAGCAACTTCAAATGTTCCAAAGAACTCAAGTCCACCATACTTTAAGAAAGGGTTTATCATAAAGGCAGTTACTTCGTTTCCAAAAGCAGGGTTGTAACGTCCTGATGTGAATTGATTTACAGGGTTTGATCCCTCTTGCTCCATTACAAGGTAGTATCTTGAACCTGCACGGTCTGCACCATAAAGGAAGGAGTTAGGAACCTGGCTTGTGTGGTATACAGAACCTGTTAATCTAAACCTTAATCCATCAGGATCTGCAAACGCTGCATTGTCATAACCAGCCTTTGCAACCCATGAAACACCGTTTGGAGAATTAGGTTCAGCAACACTTTGATTCAGTTTACCGTTAGTAGCACCTACCATTCCAAGGAATCCGCTGTGTCTGTAATAAACTTCAGCACCAACTTCTGTGGTAAAAGCGTCCATTATAAGGTTTCCAACGAATGGGTTGTGAATGGTTTGAGCGTTATCGCTTCTTCTAAAGTGGGCATCACCATAGTTAGTTTCCATATGTCCTATTTTCACAGTCAAGTGATTCATAAGGTCTCCCATAAAACCTGGGGCTATAAAGTCAAGACCATCAACCTGGATATAACCATCTTTTACATAAGGCTCAGGGTGGTGACGAGAAGAAAGATAGGTTCTAAGGTGCATTCTTAATCCTGGAGCCAATGCCACATCTATATCAAGGTTCGCAGTTGGAAGGTTAAAGTTGCTCCCAATTTTCATTAGTCCAATAGGGTTACCATCAGCATTTGTCCATTGTCCACTGGATTCGTGGCTTAAATTCTGGAACTGGATGGTTGATGCTCCACCTACTCTTACTCTCACCCCGTCAAAAGTGCTTATGGTGTCTTTAGGAGCTTCAAATACATTGATTCCGCGTTGGTCAAGTGGCCTGAAGTTGTCAAGGTCACGTTGCTGCGCCTGAACCTGGAAGCCAAACAGGACTAATAGTACTATTCCGAAATATTTAATAGAGTTTTTCATTTTATTGATTTTTATGGTTTAAATTATTGGTTGTTGTTTAAATTATTTATTGAATACTGTTTGAAATTGTATTGTCACCTCGTCACCAGTGGTAATTGTACCAAACATTGCTGTTGGAGGATCAACTTTGAAATCGGTCATTTTAATACTTTTATTCCCGGATAACACGATTTTATCACCGGTTATCTTCGCGTCAAAAATGATCTCTAAAGATTTTGTGGCTCCGGCGATAGTAAGGTTTCCAGTAGTAGTCACTTTACAATTTCCGGTGGTTACACAATCAATATTTTCCAATTTTGTTAGTTTATAGGTGATTGTTTTATGCTTATCAGTATTTAAAGCTTTATAAGTGTTTTTGTCCATTCCACCTTTCCCGCTTTTTAGACTTTCGGCTTTTACTACAAAATCCAGTTGGGTTAATTTTACCAATTGGCCATCGTTTAATTCAACAGTTATTTTTCCTTGTTGGTCTTTTGCTTCGATTTCCCAATCGTGAATATTGGAGCTTCCTTCAATAATTAAATTTGAAGCTGTGTTATTTACACTGAAGGTTTGCGCTACAGAAATTTGTGTAGTCACCACCATCATTATTATGCTTCCAAGTAACAGTTTTAAATTCTTTAGCGTGTTCATGATTTTCGGTTTTTAATTTGATACAAAGTTGCACAAGGAATGGAGGGTAAATTATGACAGGCATCAGTTTTTTTGAATTTTTAGAATATAAGCGTGCATCAGAAATGCAGGGGAATGTATGACAAGCATCAGTTTTTTTTTGAATTTTTGAATAATTGCTTAGAATTTTTATGTCTTTTAAGAGGTTTTACCAGCCTTAGGCCTGCTGATATTAAAGACTAAACAACTTGCACTTAGCGATTTTATGCTAGACAAAAGTTTATCGTTTAAAGAAAAAAGGTCAAAATAAAGTTAATAAATTGAATGTTAACGGGATAACTCAAGGGTTTGAGATTAGAAACTCAACAAGTTTAGATTTTAAAAAGACGACAATTTTATTTCTTTGAGAATAGCTTGGATTTCTAAAAATTTTGTTAAATTGAATTTTCATAAAATCTATTAACTTTCATTTTTAGCCCTAACTGATTATGTTTGAAACAACCTTAGATAACATCCCAAGATCCTCTCTTTATAAGATGGATAATGTTTTATATGAAATTCACGATAACAGTGGAATTTCTGCGAATAATGAGTACGATCCCTGGAAGCGGGAAGCGCTAATCAATTTGATTTCGTCAAAATTTATCTTTGAAACCGAAGGGAATTATAATCTTACTGAAGAAGGAAAAGAAGTTATAAAATTTGATAGTCTTACCTATTATAAGAAGCGACTAAGCAAAGAATTCACTGTGAAAATACCTGAGAAAAAAGGTTTTTTCTTAAAGTTATTTATGGGATTTGGAACTTTTTTATGCTGGTATTAGAAAGGTTCACGTGAAACCTTATAGTTTTAGAATGTTTTTAGCAAGGAAGCGGTTATAAAATCAAAAAAAAATATTATGCTGCAATTACGATGTTTTGCTGTGATAATAAATTTTGGTAAAATGACAGGCTTTCCTTGTCACATTTAATACATGATTTAAGAAACCCACATAAATCAAGGCACTCGAAGGTAATCCCTGTAAATTCCTTATTAGATGTAGGGAGTTGCAGGTCGATGGTTTGCGCTGCATAATCTATATGTATGTTTTTAGCCGTAAAATATATCTCGACAATGCTTTTGTGAAAATTTTTAAATCCAGCTTTATCCTCTTCAGGATTGTTCATGCTATATGAAATTAAATTTTTCAATTCATCAATAATACTCTCTGGCGCAATGGGGGTATAGTTATTCATAACACTCAACTTTTTAATTTAATAAAATTCAATCGGTTTTTCTTTCAAGACGGCTAAATTAAACTTCATGATGTTAATAAAAACCAAAGAATCAAAGGATTAGTATTTAATTAACGCATTAGCGGAAAAAATAAGATTTGCTTAAGAGGTCTGATGATTAATCGTTAAAGGTGCGTTAATGAGCCGGTGGCGGCCATCCAGAGATGCAGAATTTATAAAAACAGTGTTTTTAGTACGCACAATTCCATAATCATTATGAACATGCCCAAAGATATGATTAGGGATTTTTAAATCTTTGATTCTTTTAAAAAGCTCTTCACAGCCTATGTGATGTTTATTATCAAGCTCATCAAGTAATCCATAGGGAGGACTGTGTGTGATAAGGAAATCTGTATTTTCCGGGATCTTGTTCCAGTGCATTAATAGTTCACTCCCCCTTTTCTTGTTGAAAGCCCAGCTTCCATCACCGGGTGTTACCGGAGATCCCCAGAAATTTACATTATTTATGCACACCCCATTATCTATTAGAAAGTGTATATTTTCAGGAATAATAGTATGCAGATTTTGTTGATTTTTTTCCAGGAAAAAATCATGATTTCCTGCGATTAGTATCTTGTGCGGATGTGGTAATGCAGCAAACCATTTTAGGAAATCCAGGGTTTCTTTCCTGGTGCCAGATTCGGTAAAATCTCCCGCGTGAATAATCACATCTCCGGAAGGAATAATGAGTTCCTTATGTTTATTGTGAGTATCGGCGATGCAAATTATTTTCATTTAAAAAAAAGCTGTTTTAAAACTGCCGGGAATTTGAGTCCCAAATCTAACAAAAAAGAAATCCGATGAAGGTTATTCATCGGATTTCCGGATTGCAGCTATTGTTTTTTCAAACAATATTCAACATCTCCTGCCGCAATCTATTCTTTAGAGGGATCTTTAGATTCCATTTCCTGAATAAAATCTATATCGGACACATGGTCTTTATCCGATGGTAAAAGCTTATCAGTGATTTTGGTGACCAAAAATGCAATAATTACTGCAGTAAATGCAAAAAACAGGAACTTAACCAGTAGGCTATCTGTAATAAGCAAACTGTAAAAGGCAAGAAATAATTCAATTGCCAGAATTGCTATTTTAAGAATCAACTTGAATATCATAGATGAGTAGGTCAAATTATCTTCAAAGATACATTCTAAACTTATGACTTTTATCACCTTATATTTTTTTTTGACTAAATTTTAACGAACCCATTTTCAAATACTTACATGGGTACGTTAAAAATTCCTAAATCTTACAACCTCCTGTTTCCATCATTTGTAAATTTCGGACCTTAATCATTGAAATTGAAAAAAAGTTATAAGATTATATTTGGAATTGTTTTGGGGTTAATAGTGATTTTTGGAATTGCAACAGTTCTAAATTATTATTTACAGGCAGAGATTAAAGCAGCCATAGAGAATCAGCTTTCCGAATCCCAAATTGGATATGAGGAAGTGAAAGTGAGTGTTTTAGACCGAAGTTCTTCGGTTTCAAAACCAACACTACAGCTTGATAATATTTTAATGGAAGCCGATCTTCTTGAGGTTAAAAGCCTGAGTTACACCGAATATTTCTTAAGCGGAAAAATTGTTATTGGAGCAATAGAGATTAAAGATCCCAAAGTGGCTATTTATAAAAAAGACACTTTGGTTGAAGCTGGGGATGGAATAGAAAAGCCAAATCTAAGCAAGGATGTGGTAATAAAGAATATTCGCATAAAAGGCGGAAATCTTCGGGTTCTTGAAAATGATTCCGTTCATAATAAAATCTATGTGTCTTTGAATGGATTTGATCTGTATGATGTACAAATCAGTGATAAAACTCTTAAAGGATATCTTCCTTTTAAATATGAGCACATGGAAATTTCCAGCGATTCGGTTTTTTATTCGTTGAATGAGGAGCATCATCTGGCAATTAAAAATATAGAAATAAAGGATAGGGATATCACCTTGAAAAATCTACAGATTATACCAAATTATAGTAAATCTGATTTTGACAAAAGGATTTCCGTAGAAAAGGACAGGTTTGAACTGGAGATTGAAACGGTTGATATTTCGGGTTTAAACTGGGATTTCGCACAAGACAGCATTCAGCTTAAAAGTCCATTTATAGAGATAGATCGGGCAGATCTAAAAGTTTACCGAAACAAGTTGTTGCCGGATGATACCAGTATTAAGCCTCTTTACAGTCGCATGATACGGGAAATGGGGATGAAAATAAAATTCGATTCCATTCTGTTGAAAAATTCTCATATAGTTTATGAAGAAAAAACCAACGCTTCGCGCCCACCGGGAGAATTAAATTTTAGTGATGTAAATGCCAGCCTAAAGAATATTACCAATATTGGCTTAAATTCGCCAGATTTTCCTGAGACAAAAATTAAGATTTCTGCCCTGTTAATGGGAAAATCCCCGTTAAGGCTTACCTGGAAATTTGATGTGCGCGATCCGCAGGATGATTTCACGATTTCTGGGGAAATGGAGGGGATTTCTGCCTATGCAATGAATTCTTTTTTAAGGCCAACTATGAATATTGAAGTGCAGGGAAGAATTCAGTCCCTTTTTTATAATTTCCGAGGAGACCATAACCAGGCCGCTGGAGATATGCGCTTACAATACAGCGATTTTAAGGTTGAAGTGCTAAAAAAAGATGGATCAAAAAAAAATAGCTTTCTGTCGGATCTTGCAAATATCGTCATTCGCAATAATGATAATCATGAAAAATTGGAGCGCAAAAATATCCAGGCAGAAAGGGATAAGACCAAATCTTTTTGGAATTACCTGTGGTTGTTTATCCGCAATGGTTCACTCAAGAGCTTTCTCTAAATTTTAAAAGTTATTACTGGCCGGTTGGCATGGTTCACCAAATCCTCACTAATGCTGCCGTTAAAAAAATGAGCAATACCTTTCCGGCCATGTGTCCCAATTCCAATTAATCCGGCATCTATGCTTTTTGCGAAATTCATGATCCCTTTTTCTACTGTAATATCGTTATAGATATTCAGGCTGTGATTTTCAAGGTGGATGCCTTCAGTAAAATCCAGAAGGGCTTTTTCTGCACCCATGGTCGTCATGAAATTATTTGCTGTATTGATATAAACAATGTGCAGTTTAGCTTCAATCTTATCTGCAAAGCGTTTTGCTTTTTCAAGAGTGTGTTTGTCTTTTAAATTACAATCGGTAGAAAAAACAAAGTTCTGAACATCAAATGTTGGGTAATCGTTCTTGATTACCAACACCGGTATATTTGAATTTCTTACAACTTTTTCCGCATTTGAACCTATAAACATCTCTTGAAAACCACTTGCTCCGTGCGAACCCATGATGATAATATCGCAATTATGAGCCTGACTTATTTCCATGATCCCTTCAAAAGCCTGATGGAATTCTACTGTTTCATGAATCTTAATGCCTTGTAAATAAGGCTTTTTCATCAATTCGGAAAAGCGTTTTTTGGCAAGTTTCATAAAATACAAGGCTTCCGGAAGGTTGTCACTGCTTCCGGCAACTGCGCTGCCACTTACTGGTTGCACGAGCTGCATAGGGAGTTCCAGCATATGGAGCAAAAAAATCTCTCCGTGATACCGCTTTGCGAATTGAGCGGCAACTTTTAGTGCGTTTTCGGCCTGGGGAGAAAAATCGGTAGGAACGAGGATTCTTTTCATGATGTTTTTATTTGTTTTTATTTTAAAAGTCCATAGCTATGGGGTAGTAATTTATATATCCCTGCCTGCCGGCAGACTCATTGATGTTGGCTTAAGCGTATGGTATGCTTATTTCATATTGAATTTTAAGGGTCTGCTTATAGTGATGAATATCCCGGATCTATTGATGTCCTGCCAGGGATGGGTTTGATTATATGTAAAATGTGTTAGGCTTGTACTGCTTAAAATTATAATTGCTTTAAAATGATTGTTTTATTAAAACTACAAAGAATATTTCATTTAATCTGTGGTTTTATTTTTTCGAAAAAAATGTTATCTTTGCAGCGTTGAATCAAAAATGTACACGAGGGGACGAAAAGTCCCCTCTTTTTATAAAAATTATGTTGCAGGAGCGAGTAAAAAATTTGCTGGAGGAGGCCTTTGAGGAGAATAATTCCTTATTTTTAATATCCTTGAATATTAATGATCAAAATCACATTCTTATCGTATTAGATGGGGATTCAGGGGTTTCGGTTAATGATTGCATTTCGGTAAGTCGGAAAATAGAAAACAATCTCGACCGTGAAGAAGAGGATTTTTCGTTGGAAGTTGCCTCGGCCGGAGTTTCAGAACCATTGAAATTACCAAGGCAATACAAGAAAAATATCGGAAGAAGGCTTGAAGTCCAAACAAATTCCAATAAATTTGAAGGCGAATTGGTCGCAGTAGATGAAGAGGGAATTAAACTTACCTGGACGGCAAGAGAACCCAAGCCGGTAGGGAAAGGTAAGGTAACAGTAGAAAAAGAGGCAACATTGGCATTTCCGGAGATCGTGAAAGCTAAGGTTGTAATAACATTTTAATAATTAAACTGATATGGAGAATATCGCATTAATAGAGTCTTTTTCAGAATTTAAAGACGATAAATTAATAGACAGAGTTACCCTGATGGCGATTCTGGAAGATGTGTTCAGGAGTGCCTTGAAGAGGAAGTATGGGGAGGATGACAACTTTGATATCATTGTAAACCCTGATAAAGGGGATTTAGAGATTTGGAGAAACCGTGTGGTAGTGGCAGATGGTGAAGTGGAAGATCCTAACCAGGAGATTTCATTATCTGAAGCCAGAAAAATAGAGCCCGATTTTGAGGTTGGAGAAGACGTTTCTGAAGAAGTGAAATTAATAGATCTTGGACGTCGTTCCATTTTGGCCTTGCGTCAAAATTTGATTGCCAAGATTCACGAACACGATAATACCAATATATATAAGCACTTTAAAGATCTTGAAGGAGAAATTTATACTGCTGAGGTTCATCATATTCGTCATCGCGCAATTATTTTACTGGATGATGAAGGAAATGAAATAATTTTACCAAAAGATCGACAAATCCCTACAGATTTTTTCAGAAAAGGAGAAAATGTAAGAGGAATAATAGAAAGTGTTGAGTTAAAAGGAAGCAAGCCGCAAATCATTATGTCGCGAACTGCTCCGGTTTTCCTTGAAAAATTATTTGAACAGGAAATTCCTGAGGTGTTCGACGGGCTTATCACTGTTAAAAAAGTGGTTCGTATTCCTGGAGAAAAAGCAAAAGTGGCGGTGGATTCCTATGATGACAGAATTGATCCTGTTGGTGCCTGTGTTGGTATGAAAGGATCGCGTATTCACAGTATTGTTCGTGAATTAGGCAACGAGAACATCGATGTTATCAATTATACGAGCAATGATCAGCTCTTTATTACAAGAGCATTAAGTCCGGCAAAAATAACATCTATTAAAATGGATGAAGTAAATAAGCGGGCAGAAGTGATGTTAAAACCGGAAGAGGTTTCCAAGGCTATCGGTCGTGGTGGACACAATATCAGGCTGGCAAGTCAACTTACCGGTTATGAGATAGATGTGTTTAGAGATGGAGGAGAAGAAGATGTTGAATTGAGAGAATTCTCAGATGTAATAGAAGATTGGGTAATCGCCGAGTTTGCGAAAATTGGGCTTGATACCGCGAAAAGTATTTTGGAACAGGATGTAGATGATCTGGTTCGCAGAACCGATTTGGAAGAAGAAACCATCCGGGAAGTAATCAATGTATTAAAAGAAGAATTTGAAGAACAATAAGCTGTTCTTTTCAAATAATAAGCATACAATAATAATAAGAGGTTAATTTAGAGGCAATTTATGGCTGAAGCAAAAACAATGCGATTAAACAAGGTACTACGTGAATTCAATATTTCGCTAGATCGTGCTGTGGAATTTTTAAATTCCAAAGGTCACGAAATAGAAGCGCGTCCTACCACAAAAATTTCTGAAGAGGTTTACCAGGTACTTTTCAATCAGTTTCAAACAGATAAAAGTAAGAAGGTAGCATCCAAGGAAGTTGGTGAGGAGAAGCGCAAAGAAAAGGAGGAACTTCGTTTAGCTCGTGAAAAGGAGCTGGAGGAGAAGCGGAAGGAAGAGCAGAAGCAGCAAGATGTTATAAGCGCCAGAACCAAGCTTGAAGGCCCAAAACAGGTAGGTAAAATCGACCTGGATAAAAAGCCGGAAAAAACGGAAGAAAAACCTAAAGTAGCCGAAGTTAAAAAGGAGGAGCCTGTAAAGGCTGCTGCAGAACCAGCTCCGAAAGAAAAGGAAAAGGAAGCCGAAAAGCCAAAGGCCGTTGAAGCTGAGAAACCTGAAGAAAAGGTTGTTTCAAAAGAAGCCCCTGCCAAAGAAATAGAAGTTCCTGCGAAGGAGGTTCCTGCTAAGGAAATTCCTGCGGAAGAAGTTGTAGCTAAAAAAGAGGATGTTCAGCCTAAAAAGGAAGAGCATAAAATAGGAGCTAAAAAAGAAGATGCCGCTGCAAAACCAGTTGATGGAGATTCTGAAAAGACTCCGGAATCGGAAACCTTAAAAACGAATTATACCAAGCTTAACGGCCCCAACTTTACCGGGGAGAAAATCGATCTTTCCCAGTTTAAGAAACCGGTTAAAAAGAAAGACGAGAAGAAAGCTGCGGATGATAAGAATAAAGCAAAAAAACGACGTCGCAGAATAACCAAAGATGTTAAGGGAGCTCCAGCTCCAGGGGCCACAGGTACTACAGCAGCAAGAGGCCCGCATAAACCGGCAGTTAAAAGACCAGCCAGGCCAGCCATTGCAAGGGAAGAACCAAGCGAAGAAGAAGTACAAAAGCAAGTAAGAGAGACCCTCGAAAAATTACAGGGTAAATCTTCAAAAGGAAAAGGAGCAAAATTTAGAAGAGATAAAAGGGATACGCACCGTCAACGTTCAGTAGATGATTTAGCTCAGGCAGAAATAGAAAGTAAAATATTAAAAGTAACCGAATACGTAACTGCAAATGAGGTGGCTACAATGATGGATGTTCCGGTTACCAAAATTATTTCAGCCTGTATGTCATTAGGGATGATGGTAACGATGAACCAACGCCTTGATGCCGAAACGCTATCTATTGTAGCAAATGAATTTGATTACGAAGTAGAATTTGTTTCAGCAGATATTGAAGAAGTTTCAGAAGCAGAGAAAGATAGTCCGGAAGATCTAGAGCCACGCGCTCCAATTGTGACCGTGATGGGTCACGTAGATCACGGGAAAACATCCTTATTGGATTATATACGGCAAGAGAATGTAATTGCCGGTGAAAGCGGTGGAATTACTCAGCATATTGGTGCTTATGGAGTGGAATTGGAGAATGGTGAGAAAATTGCCTTTTTGGATACCCCTGGTCACGAGGCCTTTACCGCAATGCGAGCAAGGGGTGCCCAGGTAACCGATATAGCAATTATTGTAATAGCAGCCGATGATGATGTGATGCCGCAAACAAAAGAGGCTATCTCGCACGCTCAGGCTGCAAGTGTTCCAATTATTTTTGCGATTAACAAGGTTGATTTGCCTAATTCAAATCCAGAAAAAATTAAGGAAAAACTTGCTCAAATGAATCTGCTTGTAGAGGACTGGGGAGGTAAAATCCAGTCGCACGATATTTCAGCTAAAACTGGATTGGGAGTTAAGGAATTGCTTGAAAAAGTATTACTTGAAGCCGAGATCCTGGAGCTTAAAGCAAACCCAAATAAACCGGGTAAAGGAACCGTAGTGGAAGCATTTATGGATAAAGGTAGAGGATATGTATCCACGATCCTTGTTCAGGAAGGATCCCTTAAAATTGGGGATTATGTTTTGGCCGGTAAGCACAGTGGTAAGGTAAAGGCGATGCAGGATGAAAGAGGGAAAGATGTAAAAATAGCAGGGCCTGCAACACCGGTTTCCATTTTGGGATTGGATGGAGCGCCACAGGCTGGAGATAAGTTCAGGGTAATGCTGGACGAGCGGGAAGCGAAAGATCTTGCAGCAAGAAGAACCCAGTTACAAAGAGAACAATCGGTAAGGACCCAACGTCATATTACACTTGATGAAATAGGTAGACGTATTGCGCTTGGAGATTTCAAAGAAATCAATATAATTCTTAAAGGTGATGTAGATGGTTCTGTAGAAGCATTAACCGATAGTTTCCAGAAACTTTCCACCGAAGAAATTCAGGTGAACATCATACACAAAGGAGTTGGTCCAATTACTGAAAGTGATGTATTGTTAGCTTCGGCTTCCGATGCGGTGATTATTGGATTTAATGTACGTCCTGCCGGAAATGCCAGAATGTTGGCAGATAAGGAAGAGATCGACATTAGAATGTATTCTATTATTTATGATGCCATCAATGATCTTAAAGATGCTATGGAGGGAATGTTATCTCCTGTGATGAAAGAAGAGATTACTGGTACTGCTGAAATTAGAGAAACCTTCAAAATTTCCAAGATTGGAACTATTGCAGGATGTATGGTAACTTCAGGAAAAATCATCAGAAATAACGGAATCAGATTGATCCGGGATGGCGTAGTAGTCTATACTGGAGATCTTTCTTCGCTGAAACGCTTTAAGGATGATGTAAAAGAAGTGTCTAAAGGATATGACTGTGGTATGCAAATCAAGAATTATAACGATATAAGAGAAGGTGATGTTGTTGAAGGATACCAGGAAGTAGCGGTTAAGAAGAAAATGAAATAATCCTAAGTGATAAGTATATTAAAAAGCTGTGCAGAAATCTCTGCACAGCTTTTTGTTTTAAAAGGTTTTGCAGGGTTCGGGTGAATCCCGGTCCCGAGAGCTGGTTTGATTGTTGAAAAGCTATTAAATAGCTTAATAAAGGCAGTAGTTGCCGGCTTTTATATATCCAAAGGTGGAAAGCCGGTAATTGCTTTATGGATTTAATCCTATCTACCTATGAAAGTACTCAAGTTTGATTGAAGCTTTGATGAATGCGGTTTGATCTTTAAAAATTCAACAGAAATGCGTATTTGTAGGATAATTATTTTGAAGAAATTTGGTCAGAATAATGTTTTTCGAAGTGATTTTTTGCCGTGTTTTAAATGAAAGCGAATTAGCGTTCTCTTATCTTGAAAAGAGTGGTTCAGCGGAAGATTGATGTCTAATAAAAAAAACTCCGGCAGGGGATGTTCCCGCCGGAGTTT
>JAWOHC010000074.1:0-5556 GCA_046496275.1 Gillisia sp. | reverse complement strand
CTAAGGAATTAAGGGCCTTAGGTGCAATGGATATAAAAGAGGGCACCAGGAATGTTCGTTTTTCCGGAGATAAGGGGTTTATGTACAAGGCGAATTTGTGCCTGCGTACCGCTATTAAGGTCTTAAAGCCCTTTAAATCCTTTAAAATAACTTCAGAAGAAGATCTGTACCGGGAAGTGAATAATATCGCCTGGGAAGAATTTATGGAGTTTACAGACACCCTGGCTATTGACGCTACGGTGCATTCAGAAAAGTTCACACACTCCAAATACATAGCTCAAAAGACCAAGGATGCTATTGTTGACAGGTTTCGGGAGAAATTCGGGCAAAGACCGGATGTAGATCTTGATTTTCCAACCCTAAGGATTAATGTGCATATAGAAAATGAATATTGTAATTTATCCCTGGACAGTTCCGGGCAATCGCTTCATAAAAGAGGCTATAAAACCGCTACCAATATTGCCCCAATCAATGAAGTTCTTGCGGCAGGCTTGCTGTTGCTGTCTGGATGGGAAGGGCAATGTGACTTTTTAGATCCTATGTGTGGAAGTGGAACAATTTTAATTGAAGCAGCGATGATCGCCTCCAATATTCCGCCAAATTTAAACCGAAAGGAATTTGCTTTTGAAAAATGGAAAGACTGGGATGTGGATCTCTTCGAGCAAATAGAGGCCTCGGTATTGAGAAAAGTAAAAGACTTTCATTTCACCATAACAGGATATGATACGGCACCTTCTGCCATTATGAAAGCAACAGACAATATTGAAAATGCGAACCTCTCAGAATTTATCAAGGTAAAACAGCAGGATTTCTTCGAGAGTGAAAAGGAGCGTGAAAGACATCTTCATATGGTTTTTAATCCGCCTTATGGTGAACGTCTTGATATTGATATGCCTGTTTTTTATAAGCGGATAGGGGATACCCTGAAACAAAATTATCCCGGGACAGAAGCCTGGTTTATCACTTCTAACCTGGAAGCTATTAAACATGTAGGACTTCGTCCTTCAAGAAAAATCAAGATATTTAACGGTGCTTTGGAATCTAAATTTCTGAAATATGAAGTTTATGAAGGAACTAAAAAGCTACATAAAATAATAGATTTGCAGGATTAATCTTTTGCTTTTTTATAGAGTGGAATCAAATAGGAGATGGTATACCCATAGCCAACCCCAAATGAACTATCATCGTAGGTTCGGTTAAAACCGGGAATGGTGAGATTGTCAAAATTTGAGGGTGTGCTTTGGGTTACCATTCTTTTTACCTGAAGATTGGCTCCCAGGAATATGTTGTTAAAAAGTTCCACTTTCATACCAACTATAAGTTCTGCCCAACTGGCCGTAAGACCACTTGTTTCAAAGGGGCCCTGAACGATATTTGGAGGGAAAAACTGGGTATCTGTATAAATAGCATATTCATTCAGGGTTTGGGAAAAAGTCGCGAAACCGTATCTCAGGCCCACAAAGATCATATTTTCCATTCCTGCCCAATTTTCATAGGCATTATAATCTACTCCAAGTTTTATATAACTACCATTGGAAGTAACACTTAAATTATCTTCCCTATAGTTCATTTTTTCATTTCCAATCTCTGCTGCCAGATAATAATCCTTATAAACCCGGTAATCTCCTAAAATTTCAAATCCGCTGTAATCCTCATCCAGTAGCGTGCGAAGCGGTTTACTAAGATCTATTCCCACACGTAGGCCAAATTTTTCCTGGAACTGAATGCTATCTGTGGCTGTTTGAGCGTGTAGCGCAGTGTTGAAAAAAAAGAGCAGGCTAATGGTAAATAAAAATATGCGTATTTGTTTCATTTTCGATGGTCTTTTCTGCAACGTTTATTTCTCTTATCCAAAAGGCATTCGCATCCTGCTCAGGCTGTAAATCTACATTGAGATCTACAAAATTTACCTTATAACTACAGGCACGGTTGATGTAAATTTCATTTCGCGCGTATGCAAAAAGCACCCTGTCCGGATTTCCAGTAGGATCCACTCCTGTAGTGTCAAGAACAGCAGCATTTAGGATAAAGTCGTATTCGGTAAAATTTTGATTGGTTCTTAGCGGGATTCGTATTTCGGCAATGTTAACCCTGTTTAGGAGTATAGAATCAGTCCCGGAGAGCTTTACCCTTAAATTTGCCGGAGGTTTCGGAATATCGCGTTCCTCAAAATCAAAAAATGAGATATTAAGCTGCGGCGTGGTAACTGTAGATTGCGGACAAATATCATCCCGCTGGCAGGAGGTAAAAAGCACCAAACCCAAAGCCAGCGAAAAGAATACATATTTCATTATCTTTTTTCTAAGCATACTACATTTTCTACGTGAAAAGTTTGTGGAAACATATCTACAGGTTGTACACGGGTGACTTTATAATGTTCATCCAGTAAAGCCAGATCTCTTGCCTGTGTGGCAGAGTTACAGCTTACATAGACAATGCGCTGAGGCAAGATACCAATAATTTGAGCAATTACATCCTTATGCATGCCATCCCTGGGAGGATCTGTGATAATCACATCTGGATGTCCATGTTTTTCGATAAACCCGGCAGTAAATACTTTTTTCATATCACCTGCATAAAACTCGGTATTTTCAATATTGTTGCGTTTTGCATTTTCCCGTGCATCCTCAATGGCAACAGGAACAGCTTCTATCCCCACCACTTTTTTGGCGTTTTTAGCAACAAATTGGGCGATAGTACCAGTCCCGGTATATAGGTCATATACCAGTTCATTTCCGGTAAGTTGTGCAAAGTCACGGGTTATTTTGTATAACTGATAAGCCTGTTCTGAATTTGTTTGATAAAAGGATTTTGCATTGATCTTGAATTTCAAACCTTCCATTTCTTCAAAAATATGGTCCCTTCCTTTGTAACAAATCACTTCCTGATCATAAATCGTATCATTCCCCTTTGGGTTGACAACATATTGTAAGGAAGTTATTTCCGGAAATTTTTCAGCTATATGGTCCATCAATAACTCCCGTTTCTCTTTTTCTTCTTTAAAAAACTGAACAACCACCATGATCTCCCCATTAGAGGAAGTTCGTATCATTAAGGTTCTTAAAAGACCGGTTTGTTCGCGGGTATTGAAAAAGGCAAGATCATTCTTGTTGGCAAATTCCTTCACAAAATTCCTGATATCATTACTGGGGTCTGCCTGCAGATGACATTTTTTAATATCCAAAATCTTGTCCCACATTCCGGGAATGTGAAATCCAAGCGCATTTTTATCATCAAACTCTTTCCCGCTATTAATTTCATCCAGTGTAAGCCATCGGCTGTCACTAAAGGAAAATTCCATTTTGTTCCGGTAAAAATAAATATCCTTGCTTCCCAGAATAGGGGTAACCTCTGGTATTTCTATTTTCCCAAGTCGTTTTAAGTTATTCTCGATCTCCTGCTGTTTGTAGAACAATTGGTGCTCATAGCCCATAAATTGCCATTTACAACCTCCACAGGTTCCAAAGTGTTGACAAACGGGTTCGACGCGTTTTTCAGAAAGTTTATGGAATTCAATTGCGGTTCCTTCATAAAAAGACCGTTTCTTTTTGGTGGTTTGAATATCGGCAATATCTCCGGGAACAGCGTTGTTTATAAAAACCACTTTTCCGTCAGGTGCCTTTGCGATGCTTTTACCTTTAGCGCCGGCATCGGTTATTTCAAGTTTTTCGAATATGATGTTTTGTTTCTTTCTACCCATAGCGCAAAAATAGGATAATTGTAAAGATTTATTAATGCTGGAATTATAAATTTCAGATAACATTTAGTAATTTGCGGTGATTGCATTTGGATGATTTCTCTCCGCTTGTTTATTTGCTTTTTCAGAAACAGAAAAGAAGGAATTATTTATACATAAATCATAAAAAATTACTGTCATGCATTTAGAAAAAATCACTTCTTCAGAACAAGCTATTAAAATGGAAGAAAAGCACGGAGCGCATAATTATCATCCGCTACCTGTGGTTTTAAAAAAAGGAGAAGGAGTACACGTTTGGGATGTTGAAGGAAAAAAATATTACGATTTCTTATCGGCTTATTCCGCAGTGAATCAAGGGCATTGCCATCCAAGGATAATTGGGGCTATGCACGAACAGGCATCAACCCTTTCATTAACATCCAGGGCATTTTATAACGATGTTCTTGGGCCTTATGAAAAATATATTACAGAGTATTTCAAATTCGATAAGGTTTTACCTATGAATACCGGGGCCGAAGCAGTTGAAACAGCTATCAAGATCGCCCGGAAATGGGCATACGAAAAAAAGGGCGTGAAGGAGCAGGAAGCAAAAATCATTGTATGTGAAAATAATTTCCACGGAAGAACCACTACCGTAATATCTTTCTCAAACGATGAAAATGCCAGGAAAAATTTTGGACCCTATACACCGGGATTTATTAAAATTCCATACAATGATACCGAAGCACTGGAAGAGGCTTTAAAAAGCGATGCTAATATTGCAGGATTCCTTGTGGAACCTATTCAAGGAGAAGCGGGAGTCTTTACACCAGCTGATGATTTCATGAAAAACGCAAAAGCTTTGTGTGAAAAATACAATGCCTTGTTTATTGCAGATGAAATCCAGACAGGTATCGCAAGAACAGGAGCTTTACTTGCAGTTTGTGGAAACTGCACCTGTGAAGGCCATTGTGAACGCCAGGAAACCTATAGCAGACCTGATATTCTTATATTAGGAAAAGCATTATCCGGAGGGAATTATCCTGTTTCAGCCGTTTTGGCAGATGATGAAATTATGAATGTTATACAGCCTGGACAACACGGTTCTACCTTTGGAGGAAACCCGGTTGCAAGCGCCGTGGGCGTTGCGGCTTTGGAAGTGGTAAAAGATGAGCATCTGGCTCAAAATGCCAGAAAACTCGGAAAATTATTCAGGGATGAATTGAATAAATATATAGAGAATAGTGATTTGGTAAAACTGGTACGTGGCCGTGGTTTACTAAATGCCATTGTGATTAATGATACTGAAGAGAGCTCTACCGCCTGGGATATTTGTATGGCATTGAAGGAAAATGGTTTGCTGGCAAAGCCTACTCACGGAAATATTATTAGATTTGCACCTCCACTGGTAATGAATGAAGAGGAGTTACTGGACTGTGTTCACATTATTATAAAGACGTTGAAAACATTTGAAAAATAAATTTCACACTTAAATATACTCAGGGGCTGTTCAATTTGAACAGCCCCTTTTTATAAATCAAATTCGCAGCCAACCCTCAAGGTATATGAGCGAAGAAATATTGAGAATTTTAATGAAAGCCCTCCAAAAAGCTATGGTGGGAATCATGGAATTAAACCCATTGTTGGATTAAAACCAATAACAAAAAATGACTGTTGACCCCGGACTTATAGATTTTTTAGAAAGTTTTCTTACGCCAAAACGAAAATCCTTATTTGAAAAAGTGGTGAATTCAAGAACGAATCATTTTACTGTAGCAACAGAGGATGTTTATCAATTGCATAATACCAGCGCGGTAATGCGAAGTTGTGATGTGTTTGGGATTCAGAATATCCATGTGATCGAAGAACGAAATCTTAAA
>JAWOHC010000028.1:0-5311 GCA_046496275.1 Gillisia sp. | reverse complement strand
GAGCCCTTGATTTAGTTGAAAAAATGGGGAATAAATTACCCGATCCTGCAATTTTATTTTTCTATTTACTCATCTTCGTATGGGTGTTATCGGCAATTCTGTCTCCGTTTGATTTTGGAGAAGTTCACCCGATGACCGGAAATAGCCTGAATGTTCAAAATTTACTTACAGGAACCCAGTTAGCCGGATTTCTTGCGGGTATGGTAAATACCTTCGTGCTTTTTGCTCCTCTTGGAATTGTATTAGTTGCCATGCTAGGAGTAGGGGTAGCAGAACACTCTGGTTGGATTGGAGCCGGTTTGAAAAAACTCTTAAACTTTACACCCAAACAGTTGCTTACCCCGATGCTTATTTTAATAGCCATCGTTAGTCACACTGCTGCAGATGCCGGTTATGTGCTTGTGATCCCGCTGGGAGGTGTTATTTTTTATGCTGCAGGGCGCCATCCTTTGGCAGGAATTGCAGCAGCTTTTGCCGGAGTATCCGGAGGGTTTTCAGCAAACTTTATCCCATCGGCTATTGATCCGCTCATTATGAGTTTTACACTCGAGGCTGCCAGGATTTTAGACCCTGAAATTAACCTGAACCCTTTGAATAACTGGTATTTCACCTCTGCATCAACTTTATTGATCGTACTTGTTGGCTGGTGGATTACAGATAAAATAGTTGAACCCAGGCTTTTAAAAGTGAAAGTTGATGGTGATGAAGATCAAATGCCTGTAATGGAAACTGTAACATCCAGGGAAAGTAAGGCTTTTTGGTTGGGACTTTTGGCAATGGTACTTGGTCTTGTAGGCTTGTTTTTTTGGGCATATCCAGCAGATTCGGCCCTTAGAGGTCCGGATATGGTGGATCCTGAAATCCAATCCCTCACTTCGTTTCATGCGCCGTTAATGCGGGCAATTGTACCCTTAATCTTTGTCTTGCTATTGATTCCGGGTCTTGTTTATGGTTTTGTATCCGGTAAATATAAATCTTCAGGAGATTTGATAAAAAGCATGACAAAATCCATGGAAAGTATGGGTTATTACATTGTAATGGCCTTTTTCTGTGCGCTTTTTATAGATGCTTTCTCACGTTCCAATATTGGCCTTTTGATAGCTATGAAAGGGGCAAATTTCCTTCAGGCCCTTGACCTGCCGGGTCAAATAACGATTGTTGGGATTGTGATATTAAGTGCTTTTGTGAATTTAATGGTGGGATCTGCATCGGCCAAATGGGCACTCATTGCACCCATTTTTGTGCCTATGCTAATGCAACTGGGTATTTCTCCTGACCTTACACAAGCTGCTTATAGGGTGGGGGACTCAGTTTCCAATATAATAACCCCTTTATTACCGTATTTCCCCCTGGTAGTTGTATTTAGTCAACGTTATGTAAAAGGAATGGGAATTGGAACTTTGATATCAATGATGTTGCCCTATTCGGTTATATTCATGGTTACCTGGACTATATTCTTACTTGTTTACTGGTGGTTGGGAATCCCATTGAGTTTTGAGGCAAATTACCTCTATCCGGCACCTTAGGCTTCTATGCTATTAATATAAGGTCCCGTATAAAAACAGTGCGAGCTGACGAGCTTTCCCGACGCTTCGGGAGTCCGCCGGTTCGGACTGAAGAGAACAGCGGCAGCACAATCAGCTAAAGTAAGCGATTAAACCCCGGCACTTCGGGGTCGATTTGAGACAGGTTAAAGGATTGTTTTTATATACTGTTACTGGTGTAGATGAATTAGATTATTATCTCTTTTTATTGTCATCTTTCTTAAATTCCCTAATTGCAAAGGCAAACCCGATGCCAAAAAGTAGAGTAATTAATCCGGCAAAATATGGAATTAGATCAATCATTTTTCGTGTTTTTTATCAGTTTTAAATAAATACCAAATGCTAATATTGACGGGACCCATAACCCAATAAAAATCCCATCTTCTTTTGCTCCCTGGAAATAAAGTATCTCAGCAAATATCAATGATAAGAGTGCAGCAACAAATAAAATTTTGTCTACGATTGTAAATTTTTTAAACATTTTTCTAATTTTTAATAAGATTACTTATTTTTTACACAAAAACCTAGTCAAGTTTTAGATTATTTATCAGTAATGTCCGGGAAAGAATCAAGATCGTTCCTCCTTTGGCGTAACTACAAGAATTAAGAATAAAGACTTGTTTCCAATTAACTGATAAACATTTAGTTACAATACTAATTTTTCCAGCACACTTTAATTGTCAGCATATTTTAAAAAATTTATAAAGCAAGGTCTGTTTTTAAAAATCTCCTAGGAATGCCCACTACGGGCGTGGTTTCAGCTTTAATAAAAATGTTTACCGGATCATCTATATTAAAGAATTGGACTATCGAATAGGACTTTCAGGAGTTGTTTTCAAACCGCCTTGAGGTGGTGATTTAAAGAGAATTGGTATTGAGCGTCAAGGTCAAAGCAAGTTCATAATCGCTTGTAGGATTAGTGATTGTATGGTGTGGTTACAGGAGTTGAACGCAAGTGAACCCTTATTGAGGTGTCGAAAATAACTTTTACTGTGTCAAAATCAATGGGGTCAGCGACTCAAAGAGACGAAAGTGTAGCGGAGAACCTTATTACTGGCTACACGACACACGGCATAAAGAGGGCAGGACCTATAACTAGGCTCTAATAAGGAACAGGAGAACCAAATTCAAGATGTTAAGCAAGAACGCTAACTCTATCTATTGCAGATTCCTTGAAGGTGTATTGGTAATTCATGTTTAGAAAGTAATTATTCCTATTTTAATCAGTTGTGTTGTTGAAATAATATCCAGAATTCAGGCTGAAATATTGATTCTCTGCCACATAAAAGAACAGGTCCAACTATGTTGTTGTGTCTCTATCTCGTTCATACCCCTCCCATCTATACTGGTTTGTAAAAGACTTAAATTGCCGGAATAGGAAGTGCTTAGCCAATCTGTAATTTCAGAATCCAGCCTCAGGTTAAAGCTCAGGTTTTGATTGTTCACTTTAGCTGAAGTTGGTTTAAAAGCTGGTCCCTTTGAAAAAGGGAAAAGGTTGTTCCCAAACTTAAAGTGGTATTCAACTTTCTAGGACAATCCGCTGAGCTAGCGAGCAAAAATTTTGGATTTGAGACTGATTTAAGCATTGTTTTTTGATAAGTTGTAACCAAACGTTTTTTCTTTTTAAACGCCTAATGTTTTTGAAATCAGTGTTTTGTATTCTTCAATATTTCTTTCATATTTCTTTTGCACTTTAACCCATAAAAAAATACCTAATCCTAAAATTATTGCTCCAAATACATAAGAATAAGCATTACTATTTTTATCTAATATTAATGCAGTCAGAAAGCCTAAACCTAAAACTATATGTATAAATATTAGCAACTTCCATAGAAAGTGTTGATTAAATAAAATTTCTATATCCGTCCCATTTTTATTATCAGTTGATGATAATTTCCCATTTACAATAATGCTATTAACATATGGTAAGTACCAGGCATATAGAATCCGCTTTCGCATTTTAAATTTTATTGAATTTTTTTCACCGCGATTTATATCAAATAATAATCCGTCAACAGATTTAAATGCGGATTCTAAATTATTACTAACATCCTGAGGATCACTTTTTATTTTTAAATTCCAATTCTTCATAGTGTCGGTTTTATGTTTGGTAACGTTTTGCAGCTACCCGCAGGTGGGGATTTTTAGCACTGAACTTCATTAAAAGTACAGAACTTGGATTTAGCACTTCACTTTCATAGAAGCACTGAACCCCCACTTGCGTGTAGGTGCTGTTATGCGGTCGGCTTTTATTTTGTGTATATGCTCTATTGACTATTCTTTTGTTAAGTCGCTGATTTTCGCCTGTCTAAAATTAGTTTTAGACGTTCAATCTGAATTCTGTGATTTCTCTGCAAAATAATTGGATAAAAGTTTCCGATTACATTTATTAAGGTCGTGATGAAAAAAATGGCAATGTGTCCTTCAATAAGTATGTAAAAAGAAATAATTTCAATCGCAATGAAGGCTGCTAAATGTCC
The DNA here is from genome assembly GCA_046496275.1 of Gillisia sp. GTDB lineage: Bacteria > Bacteroidota > Bacteroidia > Flavobacteriales > Flavobacteriaceae > Gillisia. The sequence goes on along the minus strand of JAWOHC010000028.1, from coordinate 1,287 downwards.
AAATTCTGATTGCCTTGTCTGCATATCAAAATTTGTAATGCCAGTTTTAGTTCCGTTAAAATATTTTTTTTTATTTCTTTCATTTCCCCAAAAGAATTTAAGTAATAACAGCTTAAAATATTCAACACCCAAAAATTTATAAATCAAAGTAACTCTTTTAGAGTTCTTGATTTTATAATATGAATCTGGTAAAATCCTGCTTGTCAAAAAGGCAAAACCCAATAATGCAAAAATTCCTGTAATAAATAAATTCAGAGCGAATGAAAAAGCTATAGTTCCCATCCAATTGAACTGACCTGTGTTAGTATTGTCCAAAAACTTTAACAGCTCAACTGAACGATAAGTCAAGAAAATTGAAGCCAATGAAAGTAATAGCTTTTTGGTCATATATAGTTAAGGTTTGTCTTCATTATTTCAAATCAAAGTCTATGTCTATTTTCATTGTTCAAGTCATTGTTTCTAGCTGCCGCACAACGTCTCGTATAAAAACAGTGCGAGCTGGCGAGCGTGATTGTCCGCAGGACAATCCGCAGAGCAAGCGAGCACGGACTTTCGATTCAAGAACAAATTAAGCATTGTTTTTATATACTGTTGTGCAAAGTTTTATTTATTCCCATTTCCCCGTTTGTATCGGTCGGAATTAATTTTTATTAAAAGATAGGGTATACCGATTAGTAATGAACCTGCGAAAGTCAGCCCAGCAATGTCAGGATTTTCCAGCCAGTTAGAAATTAAAAGTCCCAGCATCATTAATAAAGCCATACCAATAAATGAATTTCCAAATACGGCGGAAATTCCTTCAATGTCATAATCCGCTTTTTTTTTGTTTGACATAGTATTATATCCGGCTATCAAGAAATACAGTTTAGCATATTTTACTAATATTCCGAGCACTAAAAAAATTATTGAGGTCAGTATCATATTTAATTGTTTGTTACTAAATTTTGCACAACGTCTCGTATAAAAACAGTGCGAGCTGGCGAGCGTGATTGCCCGCAGGACAATCAGCTAAGCAAGCGAGCAGTGAGTTTCGATTCAAGACCAAATTAAGCATTGTTTTTATATGTTGTTGTACCACGTTTTATTTTTCGTTTATCCATTCTAACCAATCTTGCCCTACCATATCCCACCCAAAATTTTCATAGTTTATTTGTCCGCTGCAAAGAAGCCTTAAAATGGCCCATTTTAATACTTTTCCCGATAATCAGCTGCGGTAAAAGTCCGCTAATTCACAAGCCAGAACATCCAAATTCACCAAAAAAAAGCGCCACTTGCGCCCGAGTGATG
>JAWOHC010000026.1:0-4028 GCA_046496275.1 Gillisia sp. | reverse complement strand
TTTGCTTCTTCCCCGGCAATCTCCTTTTCTATCGCGCCTCCAATACGCGCAAAGGTGGTAGAAGTGGCAATGGGCTTGCCCGATATCAAAAAACTTAGCCAGCTCAAAATCCCAATGCCTATACCCACTGCATAAGGCGACCAGTAGGTATCTGTAAAAACCGATGCAATTGTTTCCATATTTTAGAGTTTAAAATGAATATTCACTTCTTCAACTTTCCTAAAAACCCTTGAGCAGCGGGGAACCTGACCAAACAGCGCAGTATTTAGCGTATCCTGCAGTGCTATATTCGGTCATTCCTCGGGCATCATTGTACAGGGGAATTAAACCCTCTATGAGAGATTAAATTATAAAAAAATAAAACATAAAAACTGTAATTGTCAGAAAAAGAACTGTCATTCCACTCCCTGCCTTTATATAGTCCGCATTGCGATACCCACCCGATGACATCAGGAAAGCATTCACCTGGTGCGTGGGCAGAATAAAGGAGTTTGCGGCACAAACGGCCGCCATAAGCACAAGTGGCCTGGGGTCAATTCCGGCAATACCTGCCATTCCTATTACCAACGGAGCCAGCACGACAATTGCTCCTACATTGGACATAAACAGGGAAAAAGCCGTTGACAGCACACCCACCATCAGTACAATCAAAATAGGGTGAAAATCAATAACTACGCTCATGATGGATTCGGCAAGGAACATGGCAGCACCGGTTTTTTGCATGGCCACACCCAGTGGTATCAATCCCGCCAGCAAAAAAACCACTTTCCATTCAATGGCCTCATAGGCTTCTCCAATTTTCATTACACGGGTAAGAACCATACAAAGCGCTCCGGTGAGAAAGGCCATGGAAATGGGAAAGCCAACAATTGCCAGGCCAATGGCAAATACAAAGCAGCCTATTGCCGGCCAGGTTTTTGACTTATCATTGTTATCCACATGAATCCCGGTGATCACAACAAAATCAGTGCTTTCTTTCAAATCTTTTATTTTGCCCCACGTGCCGTAAACGATCAGGGTATCACCCGTGCGGATTTGCACATCAGAAAAATCTCCCTCCACTCGTTCCCCTTTGTTGAATAGTATTACTGGCTCCACAGCATAGCGTTTTCTCAGGGAGAATTCTCTAATACTTTTCCCGTCAAGTTCTGAACCCGGAGGTATAATTACTTCGGCAAAACCGCTAACATCGGGCTTAAATTCATCAGAGAGATTGGTTGACGCAGAGAGGTGCTCAAGCTGAAATTCTTTGGAAAACTGCTTAATATTCCCGGCAGAACCCAAAACAGCAAGGGTTTGCCCATCCTCAAATTTGGCTTCACGCCAGGGAGCGTAAACCACATTATCCCCCTTTCCTATTCCCAACAGGTTGACATGGTATGTTTTCCATAAGCCTGCCTCTTCGGTTGTTTTTCCAACCAGTGAACTTTCACGGGTTACCGTTAGCAATTTGATGTTGTGTGGTAAATTAAGCTTCTCCACCAACTTTTCCTGCTCTGTTGTTTCTGCATCCCCAACTTTCTTCTTAGGTAAAACTTTACTTCCGAAGAGCAAAAAATACCCTATGCCCGATAACAGAAGTACAATGCCAACAGGGGTTACGCTAAATAAGTTGTAGGCTTCAAACCCTTCATTTTTTAAAAGGTCGTTTACCAGGATGAGCGGACCCGAGCCTACCATGGTAAGCGTACCTCCCAGTATGGCTGCAAAGCCAATGGGCATAATAAGCGATGATGGGGGAATCTTCGTGCGCTTTGAAACCTGCAAGATTCCTGGCAAAAAAAGCGCAGCTGCGCCAATGTTTTGAATTAAACCTGACAGAAAACCTGTTGAAAGCGAAAGCAAGCCTATCAGGTTTCGTTTGCGGGTACCGGCCTTGCTGATGATGAATTTTGAGAATTCATCCATGATCCCCGTGCGGGAAATACCTCGTCCCAAAATCATCACGCTTAGCATGGCAATGACGGCATTACTAGAAAACCCGGAAAACACCTCCTGCGGATTTAAAATACCGGTCCAGCCCAGCGCCAGCATACAGCCAATTGCAACAATGTCAATGCGAACAACATCCAGTACCAGCAGTATTACTGTTACACTAAGGATTATAAAAACAATAATAATATCTGGTTCCATAACTTTTAGTTTAGTTCTATGATTTACCTTCAAAACAAGCTGTTTGCCTTTGTTAGTGTCCCTGTCTTTTCCAAGCTTTTTTGCCAAGATCTCGTGCCTTTACAAGTACAAACCAGGCTGGCAATTCCGCATGAATTTTCAGCATAAATGAAACAAGCATTTACATATAGCGAATGTTTAGCCTTTCGCTATCTTTTCTGTCGAAAAAAATTGTTCCAAATTGACGCATAGGTCATCTAAAAAACCTGTTATTTCCTCAATAAATTCTTCATTCTTTTCTACCCTATTTATGGTTAAATGAATAATTATTGATTCCGGATCAGGTTGATAACCAGTGGTTATCGTCCAACATAAAGCATTGGGGCATTCTAGCAAAGAAAAGCGGACACCTCCTTTTATTTCGCTTCGACTCAATGTGAATTCTCCCCAAATCCCACCAATGTTTGATTCCTTTTCACTCGAATCATCCAAATTAAAAATTTCAGTACTAAACTTATCCAGATTCCTCAGCACTAGTTGTCTTTGTATATTTTGTTCAGTGGTTTTTAATTTAATTATTCTGAAATATTCCATAAGTAACTCTTCTATTTATCAAAATTATAATTTCACTGTTCCCTTCTAATGAAGGCTAAGGTTTCACAACAAAACGACGCGCTGCAGGCCCCGAAAGCTCTGGGTTTCAAAAGTTCCATTTAAGAATCAAGATCGTTCCGCCTAAGGCGTAACTGCTAGAATCAAGAGCCAAGACTTGATTTTACTTAACTGATAAACATTTAGTTAAAACATCAATTTTTTCAACTCGCTAACTACCAGTACGATTTAAAAATTTATAGTAGCAAGGTCTGTTTTAAAAATCTCTTTGGAATGCCCAATTGGGGGTAGGCTTTCAGCTTTAACAAATTTGTTTACAGGACAACAATGGTTTTTTATCTCAACACAAAATAATAAAATAGTATCCAAATAACAATAAAGACAGCAGCTGGATATAAAACCGATTTAAGCTGTTTAACATCTTTTTTGAAAATCAAAAGGTATAGAATATAAATTGCTAATAGTACTATTAGTCCGAATGGAATATACGTATATACAACTAGTCCGATTGAAAGGAATGGATGTCCCATAATTCTAATTTAGTTCTATTCTTTTGAAATGGTATTTTAAAATGAGTGCCATCGTTTCTTTTTTTCGACCCCGAAGCGATTCCGTGGACTGTTGAACTGCAGCTCTAAGGGCTCTTGTATACCACACCTCCACCGGCGTCAAATTTTTTCAACAAAATCTAAAAAGACTTTTTTATGCAGTTCCAGATCCATATCAGGAGATAGTGAAACACGGGCAATATAATCTTTGTCGCCTTCCTTAGTCGTCCCTTGAGTAGAGGTTGCAGGTATCGTCCAATAACATCCTTTTAACTGCCCGTAACTCACACAGTATTTACTTTCATTGGGGATCTCTGTGATCATTAAATTGATCAACTTATTATTTAAGGTTCTTTTATAAGACTCTCTTTCTTCGTCAGTATTACCTTTAGTGGGAAGATCTAATGAAAACACAGATGGGGTAAATCCTTCCTGGGCCAGTTCTTCTGAAACAAAATTGATCTTCGCCGCTGGTAAAGTCTCCTTGATAAAGTTAACAAACTCTCGTGTATTCCTATAAGCATCCATAATCCTTTGGTTCATGGAAGGTATTTGTTTTGCCAATATTTCAACCTGAAGATCTGTAGCCTCATTATCGCAAAGTTTTAGGTGCTTTTCTATTTTTTCCAACAAAGCTTCCGCTTTGTCATTTGCTACACAATAGCCGGCGGTACATTTCCCTCCACTTGGAAATTTCGATCCACTAACATAGGAAATGGTCCTGATGGTTGAGAGTATTTCACCTTCCCCTAAAAA
>JAWOHC010000392.1:0-5346 GCA_046496275.1 Gillisia sp. | reverse complement strand
GTTTCCGGAAACAGCTCCAATTCCTCCAGGACCAGAAATATCCGGTCTAAACCAAATGAAATTCCAACCCCGCTAATATCTTTCAAACCAAAAATTCCGGTAAGATCGTCATAACGGCCACCACCGCCAATGGAACCCAGTTTTACTTCCGGGGGCGCGGCTACTTCAAAAATTGCCCCGGTATAATAATTTAATCCACGTGCCAGGGTAATATCCAGATCTAATTGAGCCGTTTTTAAAGGCATTTCGGAAATTGCATTTTGTATAAATTGCAATTCTTCAATTCCTTTTTTACCTATATCTGAAGTATTTAAAATTGTTTTAAGGATATTTATTTTTTCAGAAAAACTCCCTTTAAGACCAAAAATTGGCTGTATTTTTTTCAAAGCTTCTTCAGAAATGCCTTTTTCAAGCATTTCCTTTTTCACACCTTCCTCGCCAATTTTATCCAGCTTGTCCAGGGCTACGGTAAAATCTATTAATTTTTCCTGCTCCCCGATGACTTCCGTAAAACCGGATAAGATCTTCCTGTTATTTATTTTTATTTGTACCCCTGCAAGTCCAAGACTGGTGAATACTGAATCGTATAATTGTATAAATTCTACTTCCTGCCAAAGACTATCACTTCCAACTACATCTGCATCGCATTGGAAAAATTCGCGGAATCTACCTTTTTGAGGGCGATCTGCTCTCCAAACTGGCTGAATTTGATAGCGTTTAAAAGGAAATTCCAATTCGTTTTGGTGTTGCACCACATACCTTGCAAAAGGAACTGTAAGATCATATCGAAGTGCCTTTTCACTTATGGAAGGCGTTAATTTTAAACTATCTTTTTCCTGCAAAGCTTTTTCGTTTGCTTTAGCCAGGAAATCTCCGGAGTTCAGGATCTTAAATATGAGCCTGTCCCCTTCTTCCCCGTATTTCCCCATCAAGGTTTCGGAATTTTCAAAACTGGGTGTTTCTATAGGTTGAAAACCAAATTTTTCAAATTGATCTTTAATCTTGTTTATTATGTACGTGCGTTTTGCAACTTCCAACGGGGTGAAATCTCTTGTTCCTTTGGGAATTGATGGTTTTTGTGCCATATTATATAAATTGTTATTCTGAAATTTTAGTGAGAATTCCGCATATTAAAATGTCCTAAGCTTGGCGGCCTGTTAACGGGCGGTCGAATTCTTCGGGTGCAAATATCTTAATTTTTGATAAGCTTCAAACAAATTTCGGTTTTTAAGTAACATTTAAGTATAATAGGAGTCTAACCTATGTGCCAGAAATTAAAAATTATGTTCCCACTCTTTAAGGAAAATATAAGAATCGCTTTTGATTCGATTAAAAGTCAGCTTCTTAGGACCATACTCACAGTAATGATCATCGCCATAGGGATAACAGCTCTGGTTGGTATTTTAAGTGCTGTTAGCGCGCTGGAAAACACAATAAGCAGCGACTTTGCTTCTATGGGAGCAAACACCTTTAATTTGCAGCGGTATGAATTTACAACCCAAACCCGCGGCGGGGGACAACGTGAAAAAATAAACCCGATTATTACCTTTAGAGAAGTTAAAAACTTCAAGGAAAGTTACAGCTATCCGCTTACTCAAACCTCCATTTCCTTTACCGGAACTTCGAATGCCGAAGTGAAATATGAAAATGAAAAAACAGATCCTGAGGTAAGCATTGTAGGTGTGAATGAAAATTATCTTTCCAATTCCGGGTTGGTTCTTGAAGAAGGCAGGGAATTTACTTTTTTCGATATTCAGAATAATAACAATGTGGCTATCCTGGGAGCCGATTTTGCGGAAGGTTTATTCAAGAACACTTCTCCTATAGATAAAACCATCAGTGTTCGTGGGGTTAAATTTCAAGTGATTGGGATTTTGGAATCCAAAGGATCTACCTTCGGAAACAATCAGGATCTCAGGGTATTAATTCCTGTTGAAAGAGCGCGGTCCATGTTCACCCAGCCAAATATCAACTATAATATTAGTGTAAGAGTAGGTGACAAAGAAATGATGGAGGGCGCTCAAAGTGAAGCGATTATTGCCTTCAGAAACATTAGAGGGCTCAACCCGGTAGAGGAAAATAATTTTGGAATAGAACGCAGTGATGATCTCTTAAACAGAATCTTTTCTATTACGAGCTATTTAAACATTGCTGCCTGGATTATTTCCATCATCACAATTTTTGGATCTTCCATAGCTCTTATGAATATTATGCTGGTTTCGGTTACTGAAAGAACCCGGGAAATAGGAATCCGAAAAGCTTTAGGTGCAAAAAAAGGAACTATTGCAACCCAGTTCTTTATGGAAACCCTTATAATTGGTCAAATTGGCGGTATTCTGGGAATTCTATTGGGAATATTAATAGGGTATGGAGTTTCCAGCGCTGCCGATTTCAATTTTGTAACTCCCTGGAAAGCCATTTTATGGGCAACCGGGATTACTCTATTGGTTGCGATCTTAGCCGGCAGTTACCCTGCGAATAAAGCGGCCAAACAAGACCCTATCGATTCCCTGCACTACGAATAATCATTAGGAATTTACAACTTTATCAAAATATTGGAATAAATCCCCTTTTGTGATTACAGCGCCTTGCTGGATCAATGCAAAGATGTCTTTGTTTCTGTCCTCGCTTAAAACCTTGGAAGACGTATAAAGATTTACCGCATCGTCCATCAAATTCTTTTGAAGCCATTGATAACCTTCCCGCCGGGTGATATCGATTGCCTCATTTTCAATTTTAATTCCTATCAGGTGAATCTCCACCTGGGTAATCTGGAATAAAAACATTTGTTGTGTAGAGAAATGCTCCAAATAGGTGACTTTATCGAGCACCCCTTCCCATATCAAATCACTAAAAACATCCATTTCATCTTCGGCAACTTCAGGTTTATCTCTCTTTATCTCCTCCCATTCCGTAGCAGTGATGGATTGAGATGCTAAAAAGTTGATAAATTCCTGGTGCAATTCTTCAAACTGCTCTTTTGTAAGTCGGCTGTACTTCATTTTTCAAATTATTGGTATAAGGAAACTTCTTAGTTTTAGTTATAACTTCCATTTCAGAATATAAAACTTTTCATTAGAACTGTTTCGGTAAAAAAGCAAAAAAGAAAAGCCTACTCAATTTGAGCAGGCTTTAATTTATATAAAATCATTTTTTAGGAAGCTGAAGCTTCAGCAACAACATCAAAACTGAATGTTGATACTACTTCGCGGTGAAAACGCAAAGTTGCTTCATATTGTCCCAATCGCTTGATAATACCACCTGCGATAGTGATAAATTTTTTGTCAAGCTCAATTCCTTCTTTTGCAAGGGCTTCAGAAAGATCTGCGTCAGAGATAGAACCAAACATTTTATCTCCTGCACCTGCCTTGGCAGTAAGCTTAAGCTCAAGACCATTTAATTTGGCTGCTTGTTTCTTAGCTTCATCAATATTCTTTTGCTCCTTGTAAGCGCGTTGCTTCAAGTTTTCAGCCAATACCTTTCTTGCGGAAGGTGTTGCTAACTGACCTATTCCCTGAGGAATTAAAAAATTTCTACCATAACCGTGCTTTACAGTTACAACATCATCTTTAAATCCTAATTTTTCTACGTCTTGTTTAAGTATCAATTCCATAATTGCCTCTTTCTTATTTTAATAAATCGCCAACATACGGCATTAATGCTAAATGACGTGCACGTTTAACCGCTACAGCCGTTTTACGCTGATATTTCAAAGAAGTACCAGTTAAACGACGAGGTAATAATTTCCCCTGCTCGTTTACAAAACTCATCAACCAGTCTGCATCTTTATAATCGATATATTTAATACCTGATCTTTTAAACCTGCAATACTTTTTAGCTTTGTTGGTTTCTATGTTAAGAGGAGTTAGATACCTGATCTCTCCGTCTTTTTTTCCTTTTGCTTGTTGTTCAATTGATGACATAACTACGCTTTTTCTTTGTTTCTGTTTCTTCTCTTTTCTGCCCAGGCGATAGCAAATTTATCAAGCCTTACAGTAAGGTAACGCATCATGCGCTCTTCTCTTCTAAACTCTACTTCCAGTGGGTTAATAACCTCACCTGAAGCTTTGAATTCAAATAAGTGATAAAAGCCACTTTTTTTGTGTTGAATTGGATAGGCTAACTTTTTTAGCCCCCAATTTTCTTTGGCTACCATCTCAGCACCTCTAGAAACAAGAAAATCTTCGTATTTCTTTACTGTTTCCTTTATCTGGTCTTCAGATAAAACGGGATTCAAGATGAAAACAGTTTCATAATGATTCATAAAATATGATTTAAATTAATTGGATGCAAAAGTAACATGTTTTTTTGTATTGACAAAGTCCTTATTCTAAGGTAAAGTACATTTTTCACCGATGAAAACAAGTTTTATCTTGTTTTAATAACTTTTTATGATTAATATTGTTTAAACCTAACCTTAGTACTGTGGAAGAAATTTTACTTAAATGTGCGGTTGTTGATGACTCGAGCCTGCAGCGATTATCGATTGTGAAATTAATAAAGGACCATCCCAACCTGAAATTGGTGGCCGAGTACACCAATGCCATCGAAACCAAAAACGGTTTGCTGGACATCGATGTCGATCTTATATTTTTGGATATCGAAATGCCTATTCTATCCGGTTTTGATTTGTTGGATGATCTCCCCAACAAACCTCAAATAATATTTGTTACAGGAAAAACCAAATATGCCTTTAAAGCTTTTGATTATGATGCCATAGATTATATTCACAAACCTGTTAATAAAGAACGGTTTAACAATGCCGTTGCAAAAGCGCTCAATCTTTTTCAATTAAAGACCAATGGGGTTCCAATGGAGGATGAGAATTTTATTTTTGTGAAGAGTAATTTAAAAAACAGAAAAGTTTTTTTGAACAAATTAAAATATATTGAAGCTCTTGGAGATTATGTAAAATTCGTTACCGAAAAAGATACCTTTGTGGTGCTTTCTACAATGAAATCCTTTGAACAACAATTACCTAATGATAAGTTTTTACGTATCCACAAATCCTACATTGTCAATCTTGAAAAAGTAGAACGCTACAATAGCAAAAATATCGAGATCGATAAACAAAAAATTCCGTTAAGCCGACATAAAAAAACCGACCTTATTGAGGCTTTATCCGCAATGCAATAAGAATACCCTCCTACTCCTTCAGAAAAATCCCTACATTTTACTGATATTTTCAACAATCAAATTCCTTTTCTAATAAGGATCTACATTTATTATTACCCTTACACTTCTCCACCCTCCTATTGACCTGAAACTGGTTAGTATTTTATTTATATAGCCTTTTGTTTTTCCCAGAGATTGCTGTGGTGGGATCTTGATAAGTATATTTTTATA
>JAWOHC010000380.1:0-9352 GCA_046496275.1 Gillisia sp. | reverse complement strand
ATAGAAACCTCCCTGCCATCTTCAGCATATATCAATAAATCCATAGTGCTCACAGATGATGTTCTTAATTCAGGAGCTACTTTGATCTATGGCGTTAAACACTTCCTTGAGGTGCCTTTAAAACAGTTTAAAACCGCAGTCCTGGTAGACCGAAGTCATAAAAAATTTCCTGTAAAAGCAGATTTTAAAGGGATCTCGCTATCTACCTCGTTCAACGAAATGGTTCAGGTGCACTTTTCAAAAGGAAAAGACAAGGTAGAATTACTTTAGGTTTTCGATGATTTCATCTACAATACCATCTAGATCCCTTCCTTCTACAGGTATCTTCCAATTGGCCTGGTTGTAATAATAACTACGTTCAAACAGGTGCTTTCTTATGAAATCTTCAAGGTCTTCCTCGGTTTCAAGATGACTTATAAGTGGCCTTGTATCCTTTTCTGAAGCAAGACGTTTGGTAAGAAATTCAACAGAAGCCTTTAAATATATAAGTATTGAATCCTTTCCACTAAGTATCATTTCCAGGTTATTGGCATAACATGGGGTACCACCGCCCAGGGAAATCAATAAAGAAGCAGGATCTTCCAACACATCCTGCAACACTTGATTCTCCCTTTTCCTGAAATAAAGCTCCCCTTTGCTTGCAAAAAGCTCCGGAACGGATTTATTCTCTATTAATGCAATCTGGTCATCGATATCAATTAGGGGTAACTTTAGTTTTTCAGCCAGTCGTTTTGCAACTGCCGATTTACCGGATCCCATATAGCCGCAAAGAAATATTTTCATAGGTGTTTTATTTAATTTTTGTATTGGTCTCCCGAGCTATCGGGGGTAATCCGCATATCTTCATCGGTGTTTGAACCGAGTTTCCGTTATGCTCATTTTATATATGAATTTTTGATTATTTGATCTAAATGTGTCACTAACAACAAATTTCGTGCAATTCTTAAGTCCATTTTATACTGAAAAAGAGAGGTTTAGAATTTAAATTGAAACATTTGCAAATTTATATTAAATTCCTCTTGAAAAATAAATTAATGATGGTATATTTGCACCCGCAATTAAGAAATAATGCAACACTGGATTTGGTAGCTCAGTTGGTAGAGCATCTCCCTTTTAAGGAGAGGGTCCTGGGTTCGAGCCCCAGCCAGATCACAAATTTAAGTTAGATTCTCGTTTGGGCGAGTCCCGATAGCTTTCGGGATATCCTAAGTGAAGTATCACATTTTGATACGAAACCGAAGGAAGCCCCAGACAGGTAACATAAATAAGTTCAGAATAAAATAACGATTTGGTAGCTCAGTTGGTAGAGCATCTCCCTTTTAAGGAGAGGGTCCTGGGTTCGAGCCCCAGCCAGATCACAAATTTAAGTTAGATTCTTGTTTGGGCGAGAAGTTTATCCTGAGTGAAGTATCACATAGTGATACGAAATCGAAGGAAGCCCCAGCCAGATCACAAATTTGAAATATTGATTATACCGTTTAAAAATCCTGATCCTGTAAGGTAAAGGAAGCTGCCGTAAAACCAATATATCTAAGTTCTCTAATTTCTGATTAAAATCGGAATTATTTTTTACCAGCCTTTTGGAAACTTAATTTCCAATAGCGCATTTGCTGCCCGGGTGCTGGAATTGGTAGACAGGCATGGTTGAGGGCCATGTGTCCATTAGGGCGTGCGGGTTCAAGTCCCGCTCCGGGTACTTTATCTTCTCTTATTTTTTTATTTACAAGTAATTTTAAATATAGGTTGTCTACACTCGAGTAAACTTTCTTTTTAGGTGCCCACTATAAATTCAATTGCTCCACAACTTTTGAAAATGAATTAAATAATTCAAAACTTGTTCGTTTCTTTTATTACTTTCACATTTTTATAAGATATTGAATCTTAGGTTTTTACAAATAACAAAAAGGCCATTTCCAGTTAGAATCTTTTTTTTGTTTAACCATTTAGGTTAATAATTAAACATTTAACATTTTAATATAATTAACAACTATTAATTTTGTTTAGTTTTGTCTATCTTGTTTAAACAATTATGGAACACTTAAAACAAAACTTCAGTATTAAAGATCTTGAACATCTTAGTGGAATAAAAGCCCACACCATCAGGATCTGGGAAAAACGGTACAATATCCTAACCCCCGACCGAACCGACACCAATATCCGAACCTATGATCTTAGCAGCCTTCAAAAAATATTAAATGTCACATTTTTAAATGGACACGGATATAAAATATCAAGGATCGCAAAGCTTAGCAATGAAGAGGTAGGCAAAATGGTGAAAGAAGTTGCTGCCAGTTCAAGCGAACAAAGCAGGGCGATCAATTCTTTTAAAATTGCCATGATCAATTTTGATCAGGTACTCTTTAACCACACCTATAACAAACTATTAGAATCCAAAAACTTCAGGGAAATTTTTCATCATATTTTCCTTCCATTGCTTGAAGAAATTGGGTTGCTTTGGCAAACGGATACTATCAATCCAGTGCATGAACATTTCCTTGTAGGTTTGATAAAACAAAAATTATATCTCAATATTGGGCTTTTGGAAAATGGCAGCTCCTACGATAATGATGAATTGTACGTGCTGTTTTTACCGGAAAATGAAATTCACGACCTTGGAATTCTCTACCTCAATTATGAATTGAATTTACATAAAAAGAAAACCATATATTTAGGTCCAAGCATGCCAATGGCAGATATGAAATACCTTTTAGAAATACATCCAAACCCAAAATTCATGAGTTATCTTACTATTGCTCCCAAAGATCTTACAGAATTTATTGGGGAATTTGAAAGAGAACTTTGCTTTGATAAAAAGCGTGAATTAAGTTTGTTTGGCGCCAGGGTTCAGGCAGCAGATCCAATAAATCAGCAGGAAAACATCCATATCTATAAATCCATTCCTGAATTTGCAAACCAATTAACTTTATAATGAGTAAAAAAGTAAGTGTAATTGGCTCTGGATTCGCATCCCTTGCAGCTTCCTGTTACCTGGCAAAGGAAGGTTTTGATGTAACCATCTATGAAAAAAATAATAGTATTGGAGGCAGGGCCAGACAATTAATAAAGGAAGGCTTCACCTTTGACGTGGGACCATCCTGGTATTGGATGCCGGATGTTTTTGAACGCTTTTTTGCCGATTTTGATAAATCGTCTTCAGATTTTTATGAGCTGGATAAATTAAACCCCGCTTATAAAGTTTTCTTCGGTAATGATGAACACATCCTAATTGAAGATACGCTCGAGAAAATCTATGCCGCTTTTGAAAAAGAAGAGCCCGGGAGCTCCAAACAACTTAAGAAATTTATAGCCCAGGCCCAAAGCAATTATGAAATCGCCATCAAGGATTTGGTATATCGCCCAGGAGTTTCTCCATTGGAACTTGTGACACCGGTTACAATCAAAAAAATAGGACAGTTTTTTAGCACCATTTCAAGAGATGTACGCAAAGAGTTTAAAAATAAAAAACTAGTCCAGTTGTTGGAATTCCCAGTTTTGTTCCTTGGAGCAAAACCAAGCGATACCCCATCATTCTATAGCTTTATGAATTATGCCGATTTTGGACTTGGAACCTGGCATCCAAAAGGCGGGATGTATAAAGTCATTGAAGGAATGGAATCCCTCGCAAAATCCTTGGGTGTAAAAATTAAAACCAACTCGGCTGTTGAAAAAATAAACGTATCCAATAAAATCGTTTCCTCTCTTACAATAGACGGAAAAGAAATTGCAACAGATATCGTTGTAAGCGGGGCAGATTATCATCACAGTGAAACTTTACTGGATCCTAAATACAGGCAGTATTCAGAATCCTACTGGGATAAAAAAACCTTTGCACCGTCTTCACTTTTGTTTTATATTGGTTTTGATAAAAAGCTTAAAAACATCCATCATCACAACTTGTTCTTTGATGTTGATTTTGATGCACATGCAAAAGAGATTTATGATGAACCAAAATGGCCTGAAAAGCCATTATTTTATGCGAATTTCACTTCAGTAACCGATCCGGGATCGGCTCCTGAAAACTGTGAAAATGGATTTTTCCTTATACCAATTGCTCCGGGACTGGAAGACAATGAAAAACTTAGGGAGCACTATTTTGAAATAATAATGGACAGATTTGAGGAACTTACAAAGCAGAAGGTTCGTGATAACATCCTATTTAAAGAATCCTTTTGTGTGAATGATTTTATAAAAGATTACAACAGCTATAAAGGAAATGCATACGGAATGGCAAATACGCTTTTACAAACTGCATTTTTAAGACCGAAGCTAAAAAGCGGTAAAGTAGAAGGATTATTTTTTACCGGGCAACTTACCGTGCCGGGGCCAGGCGTACCGCCTTCACTAATATCCGGTAAGTTAGTATCAGGACTCATTCAAAAAGAACAATTATGAAATCAATTTTCGACACGGTTTCAAGGACTTGCAGTAAGGCAGTAACCAATGCCTACAGCACCTCATTTTCTTTGGCAACAAAAATGCTGGCACCTTCCATCCGTCAGGATATTTATAACATTTACGGATTTGTGCGATTTGCAGACGAAATTGTAGATTCCTTTCATGATTATGATAAAGAGTTGCTTTTGGACGAATTTTCAGCCAATCTTTTCAAAGCGATTGAAATGAAGATAAGTCTTAACCCAATCCTTAACTCTTTTCAGGAAACGGTTCATAAATATGACATTGATTCCTCCCTCTATATCGCATTTTTAAAAAGCATGAGATTGGATTTGCATAAATCCACCTATCTCACACAAGAGGAATATAAGGAATACATCTACGGAAGTGCAGATGTGGTTGGTCTCATGTGCCTGAAGGTTTTTGTAAACGGAAATCAAAAAAAGTATGATGAGCTTCGGGAATCGGCAATGAGCCTGGGTTCTGCGTTTCAAAAAGTAAATTTCCTAAGAGATCTTAAAGCAGATTATGAGGATTTAAGCCGAAGTTATTTTCCGAACACCAACCTGGATGCCCTGGATGAAGTAAGCAAACAGAAAATAATAGCAGAGATTGAAGCCGATTTTCATTCGGGATTACAAGGGATCTCAAAATTGCCTGCTGAAGCTAAATTTGGTGTTTACACCGCTTATATTTACTATAGTAAATTGCTGAACAAACTAAAAAAAGTACCTTCGCTCGAGATTAAAAACAAACGTATTAGTGTGCCAAATTATCAGAAAGCCGGTTTACTTGCTAAATCTTATATTTCGTACAGATTAAATATTTTATAATGGAAACTCTACTTTGGATCGCGGTTTTTGTAGCTACATTTTTGATGATGGAAGGAATGGCTTGGTTCACCCATAAATATGTGATGCATGGATTTTTATGGAAACTCCATGCAGATCATCATAAAAAAGATCATAAACTTTGGTGGGAACGCAACGACCTGTTTTTTGTTTTTTATGCCATTGTGAGCATAGGCTTTTTTCTTCTATGGAGATATGAAGGCATTTGGATTGCTTTACCCATTGGATTAGGAATTCTTGCCTACGGAATTGCCTATTTTACGGTTCATGATATTTTCATCCACCAACGATTTAAGATCTTCAGAAATGCAAATAACAGGTATGCCAAAGGAGTTCGGCGTGCTCATAAAATGCATCATAAGCATCTTGGAAAAGATGAAGGAGAATGCTTCGGAATGCTTTGGGTTCCATTTAAATATTTCAAAAAATAAAAAACCACTTTATGTGGAGCAGTAATTATTATTATGTTATTGTAGGCGGAGGCTTAGCCGGCCTTCAGCTCGCATTGGAATTCAGCAAAGATTTATTTTTTAAGGGTAAATCCATAGCAATCATAGATTCTAACCTAAATAATCCGGGTGAAAAAACCTGGTGCTTTTGGGAACAGGGAACAGGAAAATGGGATGACATAGTAACTCAAAACTGGGACAAGGCAAAATTTATTTCTTCCACAACTAATAAAATCCTGGAGCTTTCACCTTATACTTATAAAATGATCCGTTCTGTTGATTTTTATTCAAAAGTCAAAAAAGAACTGGAGGCAACCGGAGATTTTCATTTCATAGAAGATGAGATCCTAAATATTGATCCTGTTAAAATGAAAGCCGAAGGACGAAAAAGAGGCTATACGGCTACTCATTTTTTTGACAGCAGAATTACTTCAGAATACCTTGAAGACCCTAAATCTTCATCACTATTTCAGCACTTTAAAGGATGGGTAATTGAAACCGAAAAACCTCAATTTGACAGGTCTGTCTTCACTATGATGGATTACCGGCTTAAATTCAAGGAAAGTACAAGTTTCACATATGTCTTACCTCTTTCAGAAAATAGAGCACTGGTAGAATTCACATTTTTCACTCCCTTTTTAACCGAAGAAGTGGTTTATGACGAATACCTTAAAAGGTACATCGAAGATATTCTCAAGATCAAAGATTATAAGATCACTGAAACTGAGAAAGGAGTTATTCCCATGACCGATTATCCTTTTCATTTGGAAAGTATCCCTGAGATCACCAAAATTGGAACCGGAGGCTCTTGGGTAAAAGGCTCTACCGGATATTCTTTCAAACATACGGAAAAAAAGGTAGCCCAAATCATCGAGAATATTCACGCCGGAAAAATACCTTCAAAAGATTTAATAAAAAAACGTTTTAATTGGTACGATGGGATTTTCCTAAATGTGCTTCAGGAAAATAATGATTTAGGGGAGGATATCTTCAGTAAATTTTACAGTAAAAATACCCCTCAGGAAATTTTTAAATATCTGGATGAAGAAACAGAATTTTCAGAAGAACTAAAAATTATGATTTCTCTTTTTCATCCTGAATTTATAAAATCATTTTTTAGAAAAATATTTTAATTCTCATTAAACCGGCAGGAAAGTCAATGTGAGACTCCTTATTGCGTTTTCATACCAATGTTTTCAGCCAGAAGTTCATCAAGGGTTTTTCTTACATTTTCACTATTCCAATCTGCCGCTCCCACTTTGCTAATCACAACGTTACCGTTTTTATCGATTAGAAAGGTGGTGGGAAGTGTTCTCCCGTTTAGGGGTTTCGGAGCTTCACTTAAGGGCCGGAAAGCAGGTAAGGTGTAATTTTTTCTTAGCAAAAAGCCACGAACCGTTTCATGATCTTCAGAAGAGACAAACAGAAATTCAACGTTATCTCCATAATCTTCAAAAAGCAATTGAAAACTTGGCATTTCTGCAATACAGGGAGGACACCAGGTAGCCCAAAAATTAACCAGGACCACTTTCCCTTCAAAGGCAGAAAAATCTACGCGATCCCTATTATTTTTCTCCAGGGCCCAGTTATAATCTGCAATAGTAGTCCTGTCTTTTTCTGACGTGACCGAAGGACTAAACGCAAGGAGTTTATTGAAAAATATCTGTATTGGTTTACGCGTCCCCGGGATTATCATCGCAAGGATAATTATACCTATAATTATATTAAGCCACTGATTTTTAAAAAGCTTCATTGTTTTACTATTAAATCGTAAAGAAAAGAAAATTAACAACAGAGCGCAAGAAAGCAAGTGCTTTATCTCTCTTTTGAATTTAATTTTTCTGTAATTGAATGAAGTTCCTTTTTAAGATATTCTATGGACTCCCCCATTGTTTTAATTTTGCCATAGGCACCATTATGATGATGAGGCAACAATACGTTGCTTATTTTCCCCCGAACCATCATTATTTCCATTATTTCCTCTTTTAAAAAACTAAGTTCTTTGCCGGCTTCAGGATTATCATTTTCAAAAATAAAGACATCCGTCTCATCAGATACCCTGTATCTTTTAATAAGCAAGGAATCCCTGGTTCTAATTAACACCAGGGAACCGTCCAGGATTTGATCCCATTTATTTTGCTTCTGCGTTATTAGAATATCTCCAGGAAATATTGTGGGGATCATACTTTCGCCTTCGGCCTCGAAAAGACGATGTTCCAGGGTAGCATTAAAACCCGGAATCCGGTACCATTCATAATCATCTGGGGAAATTTCTTTCGATAAATTTTTCGCATAACCTGCATGTGCCTTAATTTTCACATAAGGCACAAACCCGTTTGAAGGAGATATTCGTATTAAATGGTTATCTCCCTTTAGAATATAATCTGTAGTGACTTCGTAGAGATCACTCAGCCCAACGACGTGTTCGGCGATAATCCCATTTTGAGAGTTTTCTATTAAAGAATACGCGGCCTGAGTGATGAAAAGATTTTCTGCTACGAATTGCTGTGAAAATTGTTTAGTTTTTCGTAACTGTTTCAGTCGGTTTCCTAAGTCTATCCTGTTGAGCATATTGGAGTTTATTGGTGGATAATTAGTATTACAAAGGTCGGTCATATATTCAATGATTGTTTCTTTTATAATTACAAATAGTAAAACCCTTGGCGTCAGTATCAACAAAAGTTAATATACTGTTAATCAAGTAATGGTACTGCCAAGAAAGGAAGATAAATATAAATACCTGGTGGAAAACAACCCGTTTTGTTCCGATAGAAATAAATTCAATTACCAGGGAGCACTAAAGTTGCTTTTAAAGGAAGGAATGTTTGGAATTTCAAATCAGAAATTTAGGAGCAAGCCATAAAGGTTTGTCCCTTTATTATCGGGAGAAAAATAGTTTTAAAAATTAGGGGTTAAGTCCGCCCGAATGATTCGGGCAGGCCCCGGGGAATTAAACCCATGAGGGATTAAATTCTGGGTGAAGTGAAACCCATTAGTGACTAAACTCCCTTCTGGTATCAAAATAAAAACCCCCCGAAATTTGATTTCCGGGGGGTTTTAAATGTATAAAATTCTACTCTCTAAGCTACATTTTGCTTTTTGATAAGGTTCAAGGCAGATCCATGCTTATACCATTCAATTTGAGAATTATTATAGGTGTGATTTGTGTTGATCACATCTTTACTTCCATCTGCATGAACAAGCTCTATGGTTAAAGGCCTCTCTGGTGCAAAGTTTTCAAGGTCTATAAAATTAAAGGTGTCATCCTCCTGAATTAGATCGTAATCGCTTTCATTTTGGAAAGTTATCCCCAACATTCCCTGTTTTTTCAGGTTTGTTTCGTGGATACGGGCAAAAGATTTCACTAATACCACTCTTACGCCTAAATGCCGCGGCTCCATTGCTGCATGCTCACGGGAAGAACCTTCCCCGTAATTATGGTCTCCTACAACTATCGTAGGGACACCTGCTGCTTTGTAAGCTCTTGCTACTGCAGGTACACCATCATATTCCCCATTGATTTGATTTTTAACGAAATTGGTCTTCTTGTTGAAAGCGTTTATAGCACCAATAAGCATGTTATTGGAAATATTATCAAGATGCCCTCGGTATCTCAACCATGGTCCAGCCATAGAAATATGATCTGTAGTACATTTT